>JASBUM010000195.1 GCA_030147905.1 Acidimangrovimonas sp. | reverse complement strand
CAGGCGGTTTCGGCTGGCTGCTGCTGCGCCAGGTGACCACGCCACGCATGGCGCTGGCGCTGGCCGCGGGCGCGGCAGGCGCGCTGTGGGTGATCTTCCGGGGCGACCTGCGGGCGGCGCTGGCCTTTCACATCGGGCGCGGCGAGGTGATCTATTTCTTCGGCTGCATGGCGCACGCGCTTTATACGCCGATGGTGCGCAAGCTTAACCGTGGCGAGGCGCCGGTGGTGTTCACCTTCGGCACGCTGGTCGCGGGGGCGCTGGTCCTGGGCGTCGCGGGCTGGCCGGCGATCCTGGCGACCCATTGGCTGGCGCTGCCGCCGATCGTGTGGATCGCGCTTCTGTATCTTGCGGTCTTTGCCTCGGCGGCCACGTTCGTCCTGCTGCAATTCGCGACCATGGTGCTGCCCGCGGCCAAGGTGATGGCCTATACCTATCTGGTGCCGAGCTGGGTAATCCTTTGGCAGATCGCGCTGGGACACGGCGCGCCGCCGGCGCTGGTCGGGCTGGGGGCCGCGGCGACGGCGATCGCGCTGCTCATCCTGCTCAAGGAGGAATAGCCGGGCGAGGCATGTCCACCCGGCCCACCATGGGCACATGTGGCCCAGCCGCTCTTCAGTTGCCGGCAGCGCGCGGACCCGCCACATCCATTTCCGCAGTATCCGTTCCCAGTTCCTGCGCGAGGAACCGTTCGAACGCTTCGAGGTTGACGGGTTCGAACTGGCCGAAGCTCTGCATCCAGACCGAGGCGTCACGCAGCCCGTCGGGTTCGAGCCGACACCATTTCACCCGGCCGCGCCTTTCCTGACTGATCAGGCCGGCCTCGGCGAGGATGAGCAGATGTTTCGAGATCGCGGCCAGCGAGACGGTGAACGGCGCCGCGACGTCGGTGACCGCCATGTCATCTTCCAGCAGCATCGCGAGAATGCGGCGGCGGGTGGGATCGGCAAGGGCCGCGAAAACCTGGCTGAGGCGGTCGGACATGGCGCGGATTCTCCTGCGCGGCCGCGCAATCGTCAACCCATCGGTTGAATATCCCGCGCGACGCGAAATGCGCCCCGGCCCGGCTCTTGCCGGTGCGACACCCCGTCGCCGGTCGCCGGCGCCTGAATTTATAAATAAATATCAATGCCTTGCAAAACAATCTCTCGGCTTCGTGACTGCTTGACTCAATCCCGCCCCCGCCGTAGGTTCCGCCCGACCGTTCAAGGGGGACGTGAGCATGAGCGACCCAGACCCCGACGAACGCCTTCGCCGGCTTGAAGAGCGTATCGAGGCGGTGAAGAAGGCGCAGAAACCGCCCCCCAGGGCGGCGACGGAAGGGATCTCGCAGGCCGGGCTGGCCTGGCAGATGATCGTGGAGCTTGTGACCGGTCTGGCGATCGGTTTCGGCATCGGTTTCGGGCTGGACTGGGTCTTCGGCACCCGTCCGCTGTTTCTGGTGCTGTTCGTATTGTTGGGCTTCGGCGCGGGCGTCAACGTGATGCTTGGCACCGCGCGCAAGGTCCAGAAGGAAGCGAAGGCGGTGAAGCCCGCCGATGACGAGGGGACATAGACGTGGCGGCTGATGGATCTTCTTCCGGAATTGCCATCCACCCGATGGAGCAGTTCACCGTGCATCCGCTTTTCGGCGGCACGGAACTGCACTGGTACACCGTCACCAACGAGACGCTGTGGATGGCGATCGCGGTTCTGGCGATCTTCGCGCTTCTGGTCCTGGGTTCGCGCGGGCGCGCGCTGGTGCCCAGCCGGACGCAGTCGATCGCCGAACTGGCCTATGGTTTCGTCCACCGGATGATCGAGGATGTGGCGGGCAAGGAGGGGCTGAAGTTCTTCCCCTACATCATGACGATCTTCATGTTCATCGTCACCGCCAACATGCTGGCGCTGATCCCGCTGAGCTTCTCGATCATGGCGCAATTCGCCATCACCGGCGTTCTGGCGATCGCGGTCTTCGTCTCGGTCACGGTGATCGGTTTCGTGCGTCACGGCTTCGGCTTTCTCAAGCTGTTCTGGGTCGATGCGGCGCCCGCGCCGCTGCGGCCGGTGCTCGCGGTGATCGAGCTTCTGTCCTATTTCGTCCGGCCGGTCAGCCATTCCATCCGTCTTGCCGGCAACATGATGGCCGGGCACGCGGTGTTCGAGGTCTTCGCCGGCTTTGCCGCCGTGGCCCTGATCTCGCCGGTTTCGGTGGTCGCGATCGCCGGCATGTACGTGCTGGAACTCGTGGTCGCCTTCGTTCAAGCCTACGTCTTCACCATCCTGACCGTCGTCTATCTGAAAGACGCGCTGCATCCGCAGCACTGACGGCACCCACCCACCCACCTATTCCAATCCAAGGAGAAACGACATGACCGGCAATCTCGTGACCATGGGCGCCTACATCGGTGCGGGCCTGGCCTGTATCGGCATGGGCGGCGCCGCGATCGGCGTGGGCAACATCATCGGGAACTTCCTGTCGGGCGCGCTGCGCAACCCCTCGGCCGCACCGGGCCAGACCGCGATGCTGTTCATCGGGATCGCCTTCTCGGAAGCCTTCGGGATCTTCTCGTTCCTGGTCGCCCTGCTTCTGATGTTCGCCCTTTAAGGCCATTGCAATCCTGGCGCGGTCGGGCCCCAGGGTCCGGCCGATCGGGTTCCAAGGTCCACGGAGGACGACATGGCAACAGAGGCTGTTCAAGCGGCAGGTAGCGCGGCCGGCACGGCGGCGGGTGCCGCGGCAGGCGGCACGGGCAGCTCGGGGATGCCCCAGCTGGACTTTTCCACCTACGGCAACCAGATCTTCTGGCTCGCCGTGGCGCTGGTCGTGGTCTATTTCATCGTCTCGCGCATCGCGCTGCCCCGGATCGGATCGGTTCTGGCGGAACGCAAGGGCACGATAACCAATGACATCGCCGCGGCCGAAGAGCTGAAGACCAAGGCGAAGGAGGCCGAGGCCGCCTATAATCAGGCGCTGGCCGACGCCCGCGCCGAGGCGGCGCGGATCGTCGCCGAGACCAAGGCCGAGATCCAGAAGGATATCGACGCCGCCATCGCCGAGGCGGATGCGGAAATCGCGACGCGGGCTGCCCAGTCGGAAAAGCGGATCGGCGAGATCCGCGCCCATGCGCTTGAAAGCGTGACCGAGGTGGCGAAGGACGCCGCCAAGGAAATCGTGGCCAAGCTCGGCACCACGGCCGATGCACGCACCGTCACGGCTGCGGTCAACGCGCGTCTGAAAGGATAGGGCGATGAAGAAGCTTTCGATCATGCTCGCGCTGATCGCCGGGCCGGCGGCTGCAGCCGAGACGGGCGGTTCCTTCGTCTCGCTGGGCAACCCGCCCTTCATCGTGCTGGTCGCCTTTCTGATCTTCGTCGGGGGCTTGCTGTATTTCCGCGTGCCGAAGCTGATTGCGGGATTGCTCGACAAGCGGATCGACCAGATCAAGGTCGATCTCGAAGAGGCCCGGCTTCTGCGCGAAGAGGCACAGACCATCCTGGCCTCCTACGAGCGCAAGCACCGCGAGGTGCAGGAGCAGGCTGACCGGATCGTCGCCACTGCCCGTGACGAGGCGCTCGGCGCGGCCGAACAGGCCAAGGCGGAACTTGCAGCCTCGATCGCCCGTCGGCTGGCGAATGCCGAGGAGCAGATCGCCTCGGCCGAGCAGGCGGCGCTGCGCGAGGTGCGCGACCGGGCCGTGACCGTCGCCGTGGCCGCAGCTGCGGAAGTTCTGGCCAAGCAGATGACCGCGGAACGTTCGGGTGCGCTTGTCGACGAGGCGATCGACGAAGTGGGACGCCGGCTGCACTGACGGGAACGGCGGCGGCCTTGCTGCCGCCCCCACCCGCCACATGCAGCCGCGTCGCCTGCCCCGCCTGCCTGCCGCATGCCCGCATGCCGCATGAATCAAGATCGCACAGCGGACGCCCCTGTCATGGCCGGGGCGTCCGGCTTTGGTGACGGCTGGCACTTCGCGCTGACCACCGCATCGCCGCCTCCGGCTTGACCGCGGCCGCGTTTGGCCCTATCAGGCAGGAATATCTCCGGAAGTGGGCCAAGCTTCCGGTCCCGGCCATGTGCCGGGATCGCCACCCGTCAGCGAGTTTCGCCCGCGGGTGCCGTTTGGCATTTGGAAGCTCCGCGCCTACATGCGGGGACGAATCGGATCGAAGGAGGCCGGCATGTTCGAGAATCTTTCAGAACGCCTGGGCGGCGTCTTCGACCGGCTGACCAAGCAGGGTGCGCTGAACGAGGCCGATGTCGCCAGCGCCCTGCGCGAGGTGCGCGTCGCGCTTCTCGAGGCCGATGTCTCGCTGCCGGTGGCGCGCGATTTCGTCAAGCGCGTCCAGGACAAGGCCACGGGACAGGCGGTGACCAAATCGGTCACGCCGGGCCAGCAGGTCGTCAAGATCGTCCATGACGCGCTGGTCGACGTGCTGCGCGGCGCCGAGGATCCGGGCGCGCTGAAGATCGACAATCCGCCGGCACCGATCCTGATGGTCGGCTTGCAGGGTTCGGGCAAGACCACGACCACCGCCAAGCTCGCCCGCCGCCTGAAGGACCGCGAGAAGAAGCGCGTGCTGATGGCCTCGCTCGACACCAACCGGCCCGCGGCGATGGAACAGCTTGCGATCCTGGGCCAGCAGATCGGCGTCGACACGCTGCCGATCGTCAAGGGCGAGACGGCGGTCCAGATCGCCAAGCGCGCCAAGACCCAGGCCAGCCTTGGCGGCTATGACGTCTACATGCTCGACACCGCCGGACGGCTTCATATCGACGAAGTGCTGATGAACGAGGTCCAGGCCGTCCGCGACGTGGCCCAGCCGCGCGAGACGCTGCTGGTCGTCGACGGGCTGACCGGGCAGGACGCCGTCAACGTGGCGGCCGAATTCGACGGCAAGGTCGGCATCACCGGCGTCGTGCTGACCCGGATGGACGGGGACGGTCGCGGTGGTGCCGCGCTGTCGATGCGCGCGGTCACCGGCAAGCCCATCCGCTTCGTCGGTCTGGGCGAGAAGATGGACGCGCTCGAAACATTCGAGCCGGAACGCATCGCCGGCCGCATTCTCGGCATGGGCGATATCGTGGCCCTGGTCGAGAAGGCGCAGGAAACGCTCGAGGCCGAGCAGATGGAACGCGCCATGAAGCGGTTCCAGAAGGGCCAGTTCAACATGAACGACCTGCGTGGCCAGCTCGAACAGATGCAGAAGATGGGCGGCTTGCAATCGGTCATGGGCATGTTGCCGGGCATGGGGAAGATGTCGAAACAGGCCGAGGCCGCGGGTTTCGACGACACGATGCTGCGCCGGCAGCTGGCACTGATCAATTCGATGACCAAGCGCGAGCGTGCTCGCCCCGAGGTCTTGCAGGCCAGCCGCAAGAAGCGCATCGCCGCCGGCGCCGGGCTGGAAGTGTCGGAGCTGAACAAGCTTTTGAAGATGCATCGGCAGATGGCCGACATGATGAAGAAGATGGGCAAGCGCGGCATGCTCAAGCAGGCGATGAAGGGAATGTTCGGCAAGGGCGGCGGCATGCCCGAGATGGGTCCCGGCGGGCTCGACCCGTCGCAGGTCGATCCCGAGACGCTGAAGGCCGCGGCCCAGGCGGCCAAGGGCCAGATCCCCGGCGGGCTGCCCGGCCTTGGCGGCGGCATGAAGCTGCCCCCCGGCCTGTCGGGCTTCGGTAAGAAGAAATGAACCAGCGTCCTGCCCGCAACCTCTTCGAGATCCCGACGCTCGACACCGAGCGGCTGATCCTGCGCGCGCCGCAACAGGCGGATTTCCCGCCTTTCGCCGCCTTCTATGCCGGCGAGCGGTCGCATTTCGTCGGCGGCCCGCTGACCGCGGAACTCGCCTGGCGGATGCTGGCGATGGAGATCGGCCATTGGCAATTGCGCGGCTTCGGCCGCTGGATCGTCGAGCGTCGCGCGGATGGGGCCACGATCGGGCTCGTGGGTCTCTTTGAACCCCATGGCTGGCCCGAGCCGGAAATCGGCTGGGATCTCTTCGACGGGTTCGAAGGCCATGGCTATGCAACCGAAGCCGCGCGCGCGGTCCGCGACCATGCTTTCGGCACGCTTCGCTGGACCACCGCGATCAGCCTCGTGAAGCCCGCCAATACCGGTTCGGCCGCGGTTTGCGCCCGCCTCGGCGCCCGCCGCGACGGGACCTTCACCCATGAACGCCACGGGCCGATGCATATCTATCGCCATCCCGCGCCGGAGGCCCGGCAATGACTTCACCCCGTGACGGATCGGAGGCCGCCATGACCGACGACGCCAGCCGCGCGCAGGCACTTCTGAAAGAGCATCGCGAGTCGATCGACCGGCTTGACGCGATCCTCGTCTTCACGCTGGCCGAACGCTTCAAGCATACCCAGGCGGTGGGGCGGCTCAAGGCCAGCCACGATCTGCCGCCGTCGGACCCGGCGCGCGAGGCGCGTCAGATCGACCGGCTGGAACGCCTTGCGGCGGAGGCCGATCTCGACCCCGAATTCGCCAAGAAATTCCTGAACTTCATCATTTCCGAAGTCATCAGGCATCACGAGAAACTGCAAAACTGAAGACAACGGGACTGACGGGGCGTACGTGCGCCCTGCCCGAGCCAGATCAAGGAGAGACAGACATGGCTATGAAAATCCGCCTCGCCCGTGGTGGCAGCAAGAAGCGGCCCTTCTATGCGATCGTTGCATCGGACAGCCGGATGCCGCGCGACGGCCGCTTCATCGAGAAGCTTGGCACCTACAATCCGCTGTTGGCCAAGGATAGCGAAGACCGCGTGAAGATGGACATGGAGCGCGTTCAATACTGGCTCGACAAGGGCGCGCAGCCGACCGATCGCGTCGCCCGCTTCCTCGAGTCCGCCGGCGCGCGCGCCAAGACCGAGCGCAGCAACCCCAAGGCGGCCGAACCGGGCAAGAAGGCCAAGGAACGCGCCGCCGCGCGGGCCGAGAAGGCCAAGGCGGCCGAAGCTCCCGCCGACAACGCCGCGGAATAGGCGCCGGGCAAGCACCGCCGGGCGGGGCAAAGGCCCCGCCGAGGCGGATGCCGCCCGGGCCTCCGCGCGCCCGGCGCCCCCGGGCGGAGCCGGCCGCCAACCAACCACGGCGCGGACGCGCCGACACGAAGGGCGTGGCGCGGGCAAGGCTGCGCGAAGGCTTGGCGCGCGTGACGGCTTCACGCCGCCCGAGCTGACGCTGCAACTCCCGGCGCCGCGCGGTGCCGCCCCACAGCGGGCAGCACCGGTGCAATCGGGCGGTGTTACATCTTGCGCCGCAGTGTTGTACTTGCAGCTCGGTGGCGGGGTGGCGCATCCTGCGCCCGCGTACGGGCGGCTGGCCATGGGCGGCTGGCCACGGGTAACGGGCGCGCGCGGCCCGGTGCCTCTCTGCCCCGTCGTCAAGCCGCCGCGCATGAGGATGCCATGGCCAAGTCCGACATGATCTGCATCGGGGCGATCTCCGGCGCCTATGGCGTCCGGGGTGAGGTCCGGCTGAAAAGCTTCTGCTCCGAACCGGCCGCGATCGCGGAATACGGACCGCTGGCGACCGAGGACGGAAGCCGCCGGTTCACCATCGAGCGGATGCAGCCGATCAATGCAGGCTTTGCCGCGCGCCTATCGGGGGTGGCCAGCAAGGAAGCCGCCGAGGCCCTGCGCGGCACCGCCCTGTTCGTTTCGCGCACGATCCTGCCGGCCCCGGCGGAGGAGGAATTCTACCACGCCGACCTGATCGGGCTTGCCGTTCTCGACACCGGCGGGCGCAGCCTTGGCCGCGTGACGGCCGTGCACGACCATGGAGCGGGCGACCTGCTGGAGGTGTCGGGGCCCGGGCTCCGCAATGGGGCGCTGGTACCCTTCACCCGCGCGATCGTGCCCACCGTCGATCTCGAGGCGGGGCGAATCATCGTCGATCTTCCCGAGGGCCTGCTGGAATGATCGCGCGTGCCCGACGCGCGTGCCCCGCCCCGCGCGTGCCGCGGCGCCGGGGACCACCGCACGGACGCCCGATGCGTCGCCGGCCGGCCGGCGCGCCGGCGGGAAGCGGATGCGGCGTACAGGCCGGTTTGAACGGAGACCGCGGAACATGCAGGACGACAAGCCACGATCCCACGGACGATTGTCGATTTCGGCCTCGCGCATGCCGCGTGACCTGATGGGCGAACCGCCGCGGCTCGCGGGCGCGTGGACGGCGCGGGTCATCACCCTCTTCCCCGAGGCTTTTCCCGGCGCGCTCGGCCTGAGCCTGACCGGCAAGGCGCGCGAACTGGGCCATTGGGCGCTCGAGACCATCGACCTGCGCGGCTTCGGCGTCGGGCGTCATCGCAATGTCTATGACACGCCGGCGGGCGGTGGGGCCGGCATGGTGATGCGCGCCGATGTGGTGGCCCCCGCGCTGGATGAGGCCGCCATCGGAACGCCCGGCGATCGCGCGCAATGGCCGGTGATCTATCTCTCGCCGCGCGGCCGGCGCTTCGATCAGGCCATGGCGCGGCGCTGGGCGGGGGGGCGCGGGATCACCCTGCTGTGCGGCCGGTTCGAGGGCGTCGATCAGCGCGTTCTCGACCATTACGCGGTCGAGGAGGTCAGCCTTGGCGATTTTGTCCTGACGGGGGGCGAGATCGCCGCACAGGCCTTGATAGACGCGACGGTTCGACTTATACCGCGCGTGCTTGGGAATCAGGCGTCGACCGAAGAGGAATCCTTTTCAGAAGGTCTGCTTGAATACCCGCAATACACAAGGCCCCCGCTTTGGAACGGCCGCGCGATACCGGAGATTCTTCTGTCCGGCCATCACGCGAAGATCGCCGACTGGAGACGGGGGATGGCCGAAAGGCTGACAAAGGAACGCAGACCTGACCTCTGGCGGGCTCATCTGGCGCAGGCCGATGGGGACCCGGACGAAGACCAAGAGCTCTGAGGCGCATCAACTTCGCGGAAAAACGCGAGCATCGGAAAGGACATGCGATGAATCTGATCGCAGAAATCGAAGCCGAGCAGATCGCCCAGCTTGGCAAGACCATCCCGGATTTCAAGGCCGGCGACACCGTTCGCGTGGGCTTCAAGGTGACCGAAGGGTCGCGGACCCGGGTGCAGAACTACGAAGGCGTCTGCATTTCGCGCAAGGGCGGCAGCACGCTGGCGGCCTCGTTCACCGTGCGCAAGATCTCCTTCGGTGAAGGCGTGGAGCGGGTCTTCCCGCTTTACTCGACCAACATCGAATCGATCGAGGTCGTGCGCCGCGGCCGCGTCCGCCGCGCCAAGCTCTACTATCTGCGCGCCCGCCGCGGCAAATCCGCCCGGATCGCGGAAGTGGCGAATTACAAGCCCCGCAACGGGGCCGAGAACGGCACCGAAGCCTGAGGAGCGCGACGATGAAAAAAGACATCCACCCCGATTACCACCTCATCGACGTCAAGATGACCGACGGCACGGTGTTCCAGATCCGCTCCACCTGGGGCAAGGAAGGCGACCAGATGGCGCTGGAGATCGACCCGCTGGCCCATCCGGCCTGGACGGGCGGCAATGCCAAGCTGATGGATACCGGCGGGCGCGTGTCGAAGTTCAAGAACAAGTACGCCGGCCTCGGCTTCTAGACGTATGGTGCTTCCCAAAGGGAAGCGCACAACATATAGTGGGGGCGCGTCCGGAAGGGCGCGCCTTTGCTTTCGGGCCGGCGCGTGTCGACGGACGGGTTGGGCACGGTCAGAACGCCGCCGGCCATCGAGAACAGGGACAGGGACAGGTTGGACGCGATGGCGCATATCATCGTCATGGGCAACGAGAAGGGCGGTTCGGGAAAATCCACCAGCTGCATGCATGTGGCCACCGCGCTGGCACGGATGGGACACCGTGTGGGCGCACTGGATCTCGATCTGCGTCAGCGCAGCTTCGGCCGCTACATAGAGAACCGACGCGCCAATATCGAGCGCAACGGTCTGGACCTGCCGACGCCGGACTACCGCGACCTGCCCGAGGTCGACCGCGAAAGCCTCGGCCCCAACGAGAACGTCTATGATCACCGCCTCTCCGCGGCGATCGCGGCGCTGGAACCGGCCTGCGACTTCATCGTCATCGACTGCCCCGGCTCGCACACCCGGCTCAGCCAGGTTGCGCATTCGCTTGCCGATACGCTCGTGACCCCGCTCAATGACAGTTTCATCGACTTCGACCTGCTGGCGCGTATCGACCCGGACAGCAACAAGGTGCTCGGCCCCTCGATCTATGCCGAAATGGTGTGGAACGCGCGCCAGCTTCGCGCGCAGGCCGGGTTGAAGCCAATCGACTGGATCGTCCTGCGCAACCGGCTTGGCGCCCAGCAGATGCACAACAAGCGCAAGGTCGGCGAAGCGCTGGACGAACTCGCGCGGCGGATCGGCTTTCGCGTGGCACCCGGCTTTTCCGAGCGCGTCATCTTCCGCGAGCTGTTTCCGCGCGGCCTGACGCTTCTGGATCTGCGCGACGTCGGCGTCGAGAACCTCAACCTGTCCAACGTGGCCGCGCGCCAGGAAGTGCGCGACCTGCTGACCTCGCTCGATCTTCCCGGGGTCACCGTCGACTTCTGAGCCTTGCGCGCGACAGGCGGCCGTGGTGCCGCCTTGCGCTGCCCGCCTCGATCTTACCCACCGCGCGCGCACCTGCGCCTGCTTCCGCACGGGACTGACCCGGCGCCGATCGGCAGCTTGCCGCCCGGACTGGCAGCCGCACGCGGTCGCCGTCCCGGATCGCGGCAGGTGATTCGCGCAACATCGCGCGTAAACGAGCAGCAACCACGCCGTCGTGCGTCCGAAAATGCTGCAAGTCCGCGCTTAATCGTGTCATAAAAGCTTCATTCCCTGTCACAATAGCTTTAACAGAGGGTGATAGCGACCAACCCGCAGCGGCCGCGACCTCCCAGCTTGCCAGAATACGATTTTGGCCGTTACCTGAGTGCACTCGATAAGATTGGCAGGCTGTAACGACAACAACGACCGGCCCGACGCGGCTGCCCAGAACTGCCATCATGTTAGGGAGCTATACGACATGAAACGCACGATCCGTCTTGCGCTGACGGCCAGCATCACGATGCTGTATGCCGGCGGCGCCATCGCCGGCACGACCAATCTCGACGCGCTTTACGCGGCGGCGAAGAAGGAAGGCCAGTTGACCACGATCGCCCTTCCGCACGACTGGTGCGGCTACGGCGACGTCATCGCCGGCTTCAAGAAGAAATACCCCGGCATCAAGGTCAACGAACTGAACCCCGATGCGGGTTCGGGTGACGAGTTGCAGGCGATCAAGGCCAACAAGAACAACAAGGGCCCGCAGGCACCCGACGTGGTCGACGTCGGCCTTGCCTTCGGCCCGGCGGCCAAGAAGGAAGGCCTGATCCAGCCCTACAAGGTCTCGACCTGGGATTCGATCCCGGCCTCGGCCAAGGACAAGGACGGCTATTGGTACGGCGACTACTACGGCGTCATGGCCTTCGGCATCAACAAGGACCTGGTCAAGCAGACGCCGAAGGACTGGTCGGACCTGCTCAAGTCCGAATATGCCAATGACGTGGCGCTGGCGGGTGATCCGCGTACCGCCAACCAGGCGATCCTCGCGGTGATGGCCGCGGGTGCGGCGAGCGGCGCCAAGCTCGGCAAGGCTTCGGGCGAGGCCGGCATGAAGTTCTTCGCCGAGCTCAACAAGAAGGGCAACTTCGTTCCGGTGATCGCGAAATCGGGCACCATCGCGCAGGGCGCCACCCCGATCGCCATCGCATGGGACTACAACCTGCTGGCATGGCGCGACAGCCTCAAGGGCAACCCGCCCATGGATGTCGTGGTGCCGAAATCGGGTGTCATGGCCGGTGTCTACGTCCAGGCGATCAGCGCCTATGCCCCGCATCCGAACGCCGCCAAGCTGTGGATGGAATACCTCTATTCCGACCAGGGTCAGCTTGGCTGGCTGGCCGGCTACTGCCACCCGATCCGCTTCAACGACCTCGCCAAGCGCAAGGTGATCCCGCAGAAGCTGCTTGACGCCCTGCCGCCGGCCGAAGGCTATGCCAAGGCCGTCTTCCCGACGCTGGACGAACAGGCCGCGAGCAAGAAGGTCATCGTCGACAGCTGGGACAAGGTCGTCGGCGCCAACGTGAAGTAAGGGCCCCGGCCCGATCCGCGTCCGTCCCGCGCGCCCCAAGGGTGCGCGGGGCGGACACTTTCCTTTTACGACTGCCCCAGGATGTTGCGATGACCATCTCCCTCGCCCCCGACGCCGAGGCAAGCGAGCCGCCCGCGCTCCATCCCGGCCCGCCCCGCAAGGGACCGCGCGCATGGCGCGGGCTCGGCATGCGCTGGCTCGGCATCCTGCCGTTCCTGATCTTCGCGCTGCTCTTTCTGATCCTGCCGACCCTGAACATCGTTGTCGGCGCCTTCCTCGACAACAAGGGCAACCCGACGCTTGCCAATATCGCCGGGCTCTTCGCGCCCTCGATCCTTTCGGCCTTCGCCATCTCGATCAAGCTGAGCCTGGCGACCGCGCTCTTCGGTTGCCTCGGCGGCTTTCTCGTGGCCGCGGCCGTGACCTTCGGCGGGCTGCCGCAATGGCTGCGCAACATGATCCTGACCTTTTCGGGGGTGGCTTCGAATTTCGCCGGCGTGCCGCTGTCCTTCGCCTTCATCGCCACGCTGGGGCGGCTGGGGCTGGTCACGATCCTGCTGCGCGACTGGTTCGGCATCAATCTCTATGCCACCGGGTTCAACCTGATCAGCTTCACCGGCCTGACGCTGACCTATCTCTTCTTCCAGATCCCGCTGATGGTGCTGATCATCCTGCCGGCGCTGGAAGGGTTGCGCCGCGAATGGCGCGAGGCCGCGGCGATTCTGGGCGCCTCGGGGCGGCAATACTGGACGATGGTGGCGCTGCCGGTCCTGTGGCCGTCGATCCTGGGTACCGCCGCGCTGCTGTTCGCCAATTCCTTCGGTGCCGTCGCCACCGCGATCGCGCTGACCGGCTCGTCGCTTTCGATCGTGCCGATCATCCTTTTCGCGCAGATCCGCGGCGACGTGCTGAACGATCCGCATCTGGGCTATGCCATCGCCTTCGGCATGATCGTCCTCACGGGCCTTGCCAACCTGATCTACATCGTGCTGCGCATCCGGGCCGAAAGGTGGATGAAATGAAGACCAACCGCGTCTGGTCCTGGGTCGTCGTCGTCTTCGCCGCGATCTACTTCTTCCTGCCGCTGATCGGCACCTTCTCGTTCTCGCTGAAGATGAAGCGCGGCGAGCTGAGCTTCGAGGCCTATCGCGTGGTCCTGTCGGATCCGCAATTCCAGCAGACCTTCGGCTATTCGGTCATCCTGGCGCTGCTGACAATCGTTCTGGGGGTGCTGATCGTGGTGCCCACCGCCTATTGGGTGCGGCTGAAGCTTCCGATGATGCGCCCATTCGTGGAATTCCTGACCCTGATGCCACTGGTGATTCCGCCGATCGTCATCGTCTTCGGCTATATCCGCATCTTCAACACCTCGTCGATCCTGCCCCTGACCGGAAGCTGGATCGGCACCAACATCCTGATCCTCTTCGGCTATGCGGCGCTTTCGTTGCCCTACATGTATCGTGCGGTCGACACCGGCCTGCGGGCGATCGATGTCGGCACCCTGACCGAGGCCGCCCAGAGCCTTGGTGCAAGCTGGGTCACGGTGCTCGCACGGGTGATCCTGCCCAATGTCATGGTCGCGGTCCTGTCGGGGGCGTTCCTGACCTTTGCCATCGTGATCGGCGAATATGTCTTCGCAGCACTTCTGAACCTCAACACCTTCGGCCCCTTCATGGTGTGGATGGGCGGCAACCGGGCCTACGAGCCTTCGGCGCTGGCGGTCATCGCCTTCTCGATCACCTGGGTCTGCATGGGGCTGATCCAGTTGTTCAGCCGCTTCTCCAAACACAATCAAGCAAAGCGGTAAGTCATGGCTTTTCTCGAAATCGCGAACCTTCAGAAATCCTTCGGCCAGACCCGCGTGGTGCGGGATTTCAACCTCGATATCGATCAGGGCGAATTCGTTTCCTTCCTCGGGCCGTCGGGGTGCGGCAAGACGACGGTCCTGCGGATAGTGGCGGGCTTCGAGGCACCCAGCGACGGCGCGATCCACATCGACGGTCAGGATGTCACCCGCCTGAGGCCCAACCAGCGCAACATCGGCATGGTGTTCCAGGCCTATGCACTGTTTCCTAACCTCACGGTGGCGCAGAACGTCGCCTTCGGGCTGAAGGTCGCGGGGCGCGGCAAGACCGAGATCGCCGGGCGCGTGGGCGAGATGCTCGACCTGATCGGGCTGTCGGATCTGGGCGCGCGCTATCCGTTCCAGCTCTCGGGCGGACAGCAGCAGCGCGTGGCGCTGGCTCGGGCGCTGGCGGTGCGGCCGCGGGTCCTTCTGCTGGATGAGCCGCTTTCCGCGCTCGATGCCAAGATCCGGGTCAGCCTGCGCGACGAGATCCGCGCGATCCAGCGGGACCTGGGGATCACCACGAGCTTCGGCACCCACGATCAGGAAGAGGCGCTCTCGATCTCCGACCGGGTGGTGGTGATGCACAACGGCCGTGCGGCGCAGACCGGCACGCCATTCGAGATCTACAACCAGCCCGCCACGCGCTTCGTGGCGCAGTTCGTCGGCACGCTGAACCTGCTGGATGCCGAGGTCGTGGACCGCGCCGCGGGGGCGCTGCGCATCGGCGAGGTGCCCGTGGCGCTGAACCGGACCCTGCCCGAAGCCAGCGACCGGATAAGCCTGGCGCTCCGTCCCGAGGTGGTCGCGCTTGGCAGGCAGGAGGGGCGCGGGATCGTCCTGAGCGGCCGCATCGCGGAGGTGCATTTCCTCGGTTCGGTGATCCGGATACAGGTCGATCTCGGCGGCAGCCGCCTGTCTCTCGACACCTTCAACCGGCCCGATGCGCCCCCGCCGCGGGTCGGCGCCCCGGCCGAAGTGTCGATCGCCGAACGCGACCTGCTGGTGCTGACCGACTAGGCGGGCTAGAAATCGGTCGTTGCAATCGGGATGTTTGCCATGGCCGGACGGATCTTGCTGACGGGGGGCGCGGGCTATATCGGCTCGCACACCTACGCCGCGCTGCGCGAGGCCGGACACGATGTGGTCATCCTCGACAATTTTTCCAACGCGCGTGCGGATGTGATCGACCGGCTGGCACTTCTGACCGGCGGCCCGGTCCCGGTGCACCGGCTGGACATCCGCGACGCGGCCGGGCTCCATGCCCTGCTGAGTGCGGAAAGGTTCGACGCGGTGGTGCATTTCGCCGCGCTCAAGGCGGTGGGCGAATCCACCCGGCGCCCCCTCGACTATATCGAGACCAATTGCGGCGGGTTGATGCAGCTTCTGCGCGCGATGGACGCGGCCGGCCTGCGCCGTATCGTCTTTTCGTCCTCCGCCACCGTCTATGCCGAGACCGAGGACTGGCCGATCCCCGAGGATGCCCCGCTCGGCCACGCCAACCCCTATGCCTATACCAAGCTGATGGGCGAGGAGATGATACGCCAGCTCGCCGCCGCCGATCCGCGCTGGCGTTACGGCATACTGCGCTATTTCAATCCCGCCGGGGCCCATGACAGCGGCCTTCTGGGCGAGGATCCCGCCGACATACCCAACAACCTGATGCCCTATATCGCCAAGGTGGCATCGCATGAGTTGCCCTATCTCAACGTCTTCGGCGCGGATTACCCGACCCCCGATGGCACCGGGGTGCGCGACTACATCCATGTCATGGATCTGGCACATGGGCATCTGCTGTCGCTCGAGGCTCTGCTTGCGCGGGGCGAAAGCCATGTCGTCAACCTCGGCACCGGCCGCGGCTATTCGGTGATGGAGATGCTCGCCGCCTACGAGCGCGCCTGCGGCCACCCCCTGCCCTACCGGATCGCACCGCGGCGCGCGGGCGATCTGGCATGCTATTTCGGCGATCCCGCCCGCGCCGCGCAGCTTCTGGGGTTTCGGGCCAGACGCAGCCTCGACGACATGTGCGAGACAAGCTGGCGCTGGATCTCCCGGCGTACCAACGGCGCGCGCTGATCCCGGCCGCGCCCTTCCGGGCAGGGCAATTCCCGCCGCGGCGCGACCCCGTCGCCGCCGGCCGGGACACCGGCGCCTTGGCGCATTGCCCGGCGTGTTGCCCCGCATGGTACCCCGCATGTTGCCCGGCGTGTTGCCCCGCGTGTTGGGAGCGCCCGCCGTTTCACCGGCGGGCGGGCTCGCGAGCCTGCGAGCGGCTATATCTCGGCCCGGGCCATCCACAATTCGGGAAACAGCGCCCGGTCGAGAACCCGGCGCAGATAGGCCACCCCCGCCGTCCCGCCGGTGCCGGGCTTGCTGCCGATGATCCGTTCCACCGTGGTGACGTGATTGAACCGCCAGCGGCGAAAATAATCCTCGAAATCCACCAGCTTCTCGGCCAGATCGTAAAGCGGCCAGTACCGTTCGGGATCGCGGTAGACGGCGGCCCAGGCATGGCTGACCTCGGCAGACGGCACATAGGGTGCGTGCGGATCGCGGCCCAGGACCGCGGGCGACAGCGGCAGCCCGGCGCGCGACAGAGCCCCCAGCGCCGCATCGTAGAGCGAGGGGAGGGCCGCCTCGCCGCGCAACGCGGCTTCGGTCTCGGGGCGCGCCGCATGTTCGGCGATCATGCGCATGTCGCGATTGCCGATGATGAACTCGATCATCCGGTATTGCGCCGACTGGAATCCCGACGATTGCCCCAGGACCGCGCGGAAGCGGGCATATTCCGCCGGCGTCATGGTGCGCAGCACATCCCAGGCGTTGTTGAGCTGCTCGAAGATGCGCGACACCCTCGCCAGCGTCTTGAAGGCCGGATCGAAGGCGTCACGCCCGATCGCGTCGCGGGCGGCGTTCAACTCGTGGATGGCCAGACGCATCCACAACTCGGAGGTCTGGTGCTGAATGATGAACAGCATCTCGTCATGCGCGTCCGACAGCGGCCGCTGCGCGTCGAGGATGCGATCAAGCAGCAGGTAATCGCCGTATCGCATGGCGTCGCCGCCCTTGTCGCCGTCATGCGATGCCATCGTCCCCTCCTCGCAGGCCCGTACCCCGCGCGCCCCTGATCCCGCGATAGCGGGTCGACACCCTTTGGGCAAGCCTGGCTGCCTGCCGGGGCTGGCGCCGCGCCGTCGCGGGCGCTAAGCAGGGTGCAACGATCGACGGGAGGCATGCCATCATGATCGCGGTCATCTTCGAAGTCACCCTGGACCCGGCGCGCAAGTCGGAATATCTGGACATCGCAGCGTCTCTGCGGCCCGAACTGGAAAAGATCGACGGCTTCATCTCGGTCGAGCGGTTCCAGAGCCTGACCAACCCCGAGAAGCTGCTGTCGCTGTCATTCTTCCGCGACGAGGACTCGGTGCGGCGCTGGCGCGAATTGGCAGAACATCGTACCGCGCAGGCCCGCGGGCGCGCGGGGATCTTCACCGGCTACCGGCTAAGGGTGACGCAGGTGCTGCGCGATTACGGCATGGACGACCGCGACGAGGCCCCGTCCGACAGCCGGGCGCGGCACGACAACCCCGCCTGAACCGGAACGCGGCGGGGGGCTCGCGCGCGCTCCGCTTGCCGCGGGCTTGCGACGCGTATGCCGTCGGTCGCCGTGTGGCACCGGCGAGACGGCCATGGGCGCGGCCTACGACACGGCCGGCTCGGCGGCCCGGCGGCAAAATCCGGTGCCCCACCCATGCCACAACCGCGTGCCAGCGTCCCACGCCCGGGCCGCACGCCACATTCGATATCCCGAATGCTTGTTTGACTTTGCCCCCCGGCTGGGAAATCCTCGGGGCATCTGGGAGGGACGCGATGCGGTTGCGGGTCATGGATTTCGGATTGCAGCCGGCGCTGCGCAGCCAGGCGGTCTATCACGGATTGGCCGAAACCATCGATGCCGACAGCGACCCGATCCTTTCGCTGATCTCGCCCGAGACGCCCTATGTCTGCATCGGCATGCATCAGGACCTGAACAAGGAAGTGGACACCGCCTATTGCGCGGACGAGGGTCTGCCGGTCTATCGCCGCCATGTCGGGGGCGGCGCGGTCTATCTGGACCGCCACCAGCTGTTCACCCATTTCATCTATCCGCGCCGCAAGGCGCCGGAATTCGCCGTCAACCTCTACCCGCGCTTCATCGAGCCGGTGCTGCGCACCTACCGCGATTTCGGCATCGACGCCGTTTTCCGCCCGATCAACGACATCCACGTCGGGGGCCGCAAGATCGGCGGCACGGGAGCCGCGGCGATAGGCGAGGCGACGGTGATGGTCGGCAGTTTCATGTTCGACTTCGACACCGAACGGATGGCGCGCTGCCTCAAGGTGCCGAGCGAGAAGTTCCGCGACAAGCTGCACCAGTCGCTGCGCGACTACATCACCACCATGACCCGCGAACTGGGCAGCCCCCCCGCGCGCGAGGCGGTGATCGAACGGTTCCTCGGCCATTGCGCCACCGTCCTCGGCGTCACACCGGAACCCGACCGGCCCGATGCGGCGGAACATGCGGCGATCGAACGGGCGGAACACACGCTCGCCGATCCGGCATGGACGCGCCGGCCCGGGCGGCCGCGCCTGTCGGCCGGCGTCAAGATCGCGCACGGGACCCACCTTGGCGAGGGCAGCCACAAGGCGGCCGGCGGCCTGATCCGCACCCGCCTGCTGGAACATGAAGGCCATGTCGCCGATCTGGAGATCAGCGGCGATTTCACCTGCCTGCCGCCCGAGGGGATCGGGCATCTGGTGGCCGCGTTGACCGGGGTGCCGCTCGACCCGGCGGCGCTGGCCCGGCGCGCAGGCGAGACGCTGGCCGGCGGGATCGACATGCCCGGCGTGACCGCCGACGATCTGGCTGCCGCCGTGCTGGCCGCGCGCCGGACCGATTGAGCGCGGCGGAACGAAGCCCGGCCGGCCGAGCGCCGGCCCAACGAATCCCGAAGGAGCCGCCCGTGAAGACGATTTGCGTCATCCAGCATACCGAGGCCGAATATCTCGGCCTGATCGAGGACCATTTCGAGGGCCGCAACATCCGCTTCATCTACAAGCGCCCCTTCACCTCGGGCGGCACCTTGCCCAATTCCCCCGATGGCTACGACGGGTTGATCCTGCTCGGCGGCGGACCCTACGGGCTGGTGTCGGGCCATATCCTGCCCAGCATCGGGCATGAACTGCGTCTGACCCGGGCCTTCCTCGATCGCGGCCTGCCGGTGGTGGGCATGGAGCTGGGGGCGGTGATTCTCTCGGTCGCGGCGGGGGGCGGTGCGGCCGAGGCCCCGCTGCGATTCGAGATGACGCGCGCGCGTGCCTGTACGCCCGATCCCTGGCAGGGCTCGCTGCCGGCGGATTTCCCGATGGCGCTTTATCTGCGTGACGCGCCGATCCTGCCCGAAGGCGCCACCGTCTTCGCAACCGCAGAAAACGGGGCGGCGGCGATCTTCGGCATCGGCGCCAACAGCCTGGGCTTTCTGGGCCATCCGGGGGCAAAAAGGGGCATGATGGAGGATCTCATCATGGAATTCGCCGATACGCCCGAGGATACCGTCGAGACGCTGCAACTGCTCGGTGACGCGCAGGCAGAAGTCGCCGAGACGCTCAGCCGGGTCATGGTCGGGCTCAACCGGCACACGGGATTGATGTGATTTCGGCGGCCGGGGCCGTGCCTCGGTATGGCGTGGTGTGCAATCACGCGATTCACTGATTGCATAATTGAAATCCCACATGTATCGTTATTTGTGCATATATCGTGGCCGTGCCGCGGACGGGAGGGGTCCGCGCCGGTTGCAGACATGGGAGAGAGCCTTGGCGAACAAACTGATCATCGTGATGGTCAATACCGACCCGCGCAACGGCGAGGAACTGGGTGCCCCGTTCTTCCAGGCGACCGTGGCCGCGGCCATGGACTACGAGGTCGACGTGGTCTGCACCGCGACCGCGGGTCGGCTGATGAAGAAGGGCGTGGCCGAGAAGCTGGTGGTGAAGGAAGGCTCCCCCAAGACCGTCTACGATTTCATCAAGGACGCCCATGAGGCGGGCGCGAAGTTCTACTGCTGCTCGCCCAATCTCGACCTGTTCGACATGACCGAGGACGATCTGATCCCCGAATGCGAGGGCATCGTGGGCGGCGCCAAGGTGATCGAGGACATCATGGAAGACGACGACGCAAAGGTGCTGACCTACTGAACGTCATCCTGGGGAGGAGGCGAAGATGAACGCGCGAGCCGATATCAAGAACCCGCAGATCGCCGATCCGGTCTCGGAAAAGCCGGTGGTGCCCTACGAGAAGCTCGAAGAGATCTTCGACGACATCCGCAATCACACCGTCTACAACCACGAGATCCACGGCTGCCTGAACTGCGGGATCTGCACCGCTACCTGCCCCTCCGCGCATTACTACGACTATTCGCCGCGCGAGATCGTCCAGCTTCTGTGGACCGAGAACCTCGAAGGCATATACGACGCGATGCAGGAAAAGATCTGGGCCTGTGCCCAGTGCTACACCTGTGCGGCGCGCTGCCCGTTCGAGAATTCGCCCGGCGGGCTGGTGATGATCATGCGCGAGGTCGCGATCAAGCACGGCATGGAAAGCGCCAAGGACGTGCTGCGCCCCTTCAGCCGCGTGCTGCTCAAGGTCATCTCGACCGGCAACCAGCTGGCGCCCAACATGATCACCAAGGAGGCCTTCCCCGACTGGGGGCCCAACGTCGCCAAGGTCGACGCGCCGCTGATCATCCTGCGCAAGGCGATTCCGATGCCCACCATGCACACGCTGGACACCGCGTGGGAGGTCAATCTGAAGACCTCGGTGGAACTCTACACGATCTGGGAGGCCACGGGCGTTCTCGATCAGCTCGAGACCGTGGACGAGAACCTTTTCGACGTCGTCTCGGACGTGATGGATGAAAAGCGCGAGGAATGGGAAGACTGGCTCGACGAACAGGATGATGACGAGGACGACGAGGATTAGGGCCTGACCCCAGGGCGGCGTCGTTCGGTATCAGGAGGAACACCAATGACGAACGAAATGAACGGCGGCAACGGCAGCGGCGCCTTCAGCGGCTTCGGCGCCGAGTGGAAACCTTCGAATCTGAGCTCGGCGGACGCGCGACGCGCCACCGACTGGGTCGAGGCCAAGATCGACAAGCGCGCGCTTCTGACCACGAAAGAGCGCAAGGAAGACGTCCGCGACCTGATGTGGGAACTTGAGAAGGACGGCGAGATCGTCGTCCACCGTGTCGGCCCGCAGAACGACCCGGTGATGGCCAAGACCCTATATGGCTGGGACAAGAAGATCCCCACCAACAACCTGTGGCACCACAAGAGCTGCGGCCAGTGCGGCAACATCCCCGGCTATCCCAGCTCGGTGCTGTGGCTGATGAACCAACTCGACGTCGCCTATCTCGACGAGACCGACCAGACCTCCTGCACGGCGTGGAACTACCACGGTTCGGGGATCGGCAACGTGGTCTCGCTGGCGGCGGTGTTCTTGCGCAACTTCCACCAGGCCTATGTCTCGTCCAAGGCGCAGGGTCTGCCGATCGGCACCTATTACCCGCTGGTCCATTGCGGCACCTCCTTCGGCAACTACAAGGAAATGCGGCATTTCCTGATGCATTCGGCCGAATTGCGCGACGAGGTGAAGAAGATCCTCGGCAAGCTCGGGCGGCTGGTCGACGGCAAATTGCTGATCCCCGAGGAGATCGTGCATTATTCCGAATGGCTGCATGTCATGCGCCACCGGATCGCCGAGCGCCAGACGATCGATGTCTCCAACATCCGCGCCACCGTCCATCCGGCCTGCCACGTCTACAAGATGGTGCCGGAGGACGTGATCTATGACGACACGGTCCTCGACGGCAACCGCGTCGCGGTGACCACCGGGTTGCTGCAAAGCCTCGGCACCCAGGTCATCGACTATTCGACCTGGTACGATTGCTGCGGCTTCGGCTTCCGCCACATCATCGGAGAGCGCGAATTCACCCGGAGCTTCGCCATCGACCGCAAGATCAAGGTCGCCGTCGAGGAGGCGCGTTCGGACGTCATGATCGGCCACGATACCGGCTGCATCACCACGCTCGACAAGAACCAGTGGATCGGCCGCGCGGTGGACAAGGTCTATGAACTGCCGGTGATGGCCGATTGCCAGTTCGCGGCGCTGACCATGGGGGCCCATCCCTACAAGCTGGCACAGCTGCACTGGCACGCCTCGCCCTTCGAGAACCTTCTGGAGAAGATGGGAATCGACTGGGAGAAGGCCAAGGCCGAGTTCGAAAGCTACCTCGAGGAGGTCAAGGAGGGCCGCATCGAGACGCTCTACGACCCCAAGCGCGCGATCACCTCGGGCCCCGGCTATGTAAAACCCAAAGCGATTGCAGGAGCGGAGAAGTGAGCAAGCCTGTTCTGATCGTCGGCGGGGGGCCTTCGGGCCTCTCCGCCGCCCATGCCCTGGCTTCGGCCGGGCGGAAGGTGGTCCTCGTCGAGAAGGAGGACCGCCTTGGCGGCGCGCCGATCCTGTCGGGCTATGCCAAGCTGGTGCCCAGCCACGAATGGGCCAAGGACGCGATCGGCGGCATGGTGGCGCGGGTCGACGATAATCCCATGGTCGATGTCCGCCTTGGCGCCAGCGTCCAGAAGTTCGACGGCGAGCCCGGCAATTTCATCGCCACGCTGAAGGACGGGTCGAAGATCGAGGCGGCGACCGCGATCCTGACCACGGGCTTCACTCATTTCGACTCGATCAACAAGCCCGAATGGGGCTTCGGCACCTATCCGGATGTCGTGACCACCGTCCAGGTCGAGCAGA
Organism: Acidimangrovimonas sp.; assembly: GCA_030147905.1. The sequence continues at coordinate 560 of JASBUM010000195.1, read as the reverse complement.
TGATTTCGTCGGGCGCGGGGGTCAAATGCCCCTCCGACGGGCGCGCCCCGGACCGCGTCGCGATCCTTCTTTGCGTGGGCTCGCGGGACCGCCAGATCGGCCGCGAATGGTGTTCGAAGATCTGCTGCACCGTCTCGGCCAATATCGCGATGGAAATCCGCGAGGCCCTGCCCGATTGCAACGTCTATATCTACTACATGGATATCCGCACCTTCGGCCTTTACGAGGGCGATTATTATTGGGCGAGCCAAGAGGAATACAAGGTCAAGTACGTCAAGGCCCGGATCGCCGAGGTCACCTCGGACGGCAAGCGGCTTCTGGTCAAGGGTGAGGACACGCTGGTAAAACGGCCGATCTCGATCCCCTTCGACATGGTGGTGCACGCGATCGGGATGGACCCGAACGTCGACAACATGACGCTGTCCTCGGTCTTCGACGTCAAGCTGAACAAATACGGCTATATCGACAAGGCGTCGACCTACGCCCATCTGGCCGAGACCTCGCGGCCCGGCGTCTTCGTCGCCGGCGCCGCCACCGGGCCGGAGACGATCGACGATTCC
>JASBUM010000194.1 GCA_030147905.1 Acidimangrovimonas sp. | reverse complement strand
CCGCGCGCCACCACGGTGTCCTCGATCCTGCGCCACATCCGCCATGGGCGGGTGCGGGCGATCTATTCGGTGGGCGATGCCGAGGCCGAGGTGATCGAGGCGCAGGTGCTGTCGACCTCGCCGATCGCCGGACAGATGATCTGCGACATCGAGTTCCCCGAAGGGGTGCTGGTGGGGGCGGTGATGAAGGGCGACAAGATCGTCAAGCCCAGCGGAACGCTGCGGGTCGACGAGGGCGACGTGATCGCGCTTTTCGCCATGGCCTCCGACATCCCCGAGGTGGAGCGCCTGATGCAGGTTTCCATCGACTTCTTCTGAGCCCCCGCGATGCGCCGGATCCTGGCCCTTCCGTCGATCGTGCTGCTGATGGCGCTGGTCTCGGCCGCGATGTATGTGCCGGCGCTGCATGCGCTTAGCCTGCGCGACTTCAGCAGTGCACGCGCCTTCTTCTACGGCGGCACGCTGGGGCTGATCCTCTCGGCGATGATCGGGATCGCGACCATAAACCGCCCGCCCCAAACCGAGGCCCGCGCGATCCTGGGGGTGCTGCTGTCGGCCTATGTCGTCGTGCCGCTGATGGCGGCGGTTCCCTTTGCGGCGGCGGTCCACGACACGACCTTCTTCAACGCCTGGTTCGAGATGGTCAGTGACTTCACGACCACTGGCGCGACGCTCTATACCGGGCCGGGGCAACTGCCCGCCTCGGTGCATCTGTGGCGGGCGCTGATGGGGTGGCTGGGCGGTTTCTTCACGCTGGTCTCGGCGCTTGCGGTGCTGCAGCCGCTGAATCTGGGCGGGTTCGAGGTGGTCTCGGGCGGCCGAGTGGGGCGGGGCGCGCGCGGCGCCAGCCAGATCACCCGCATAGCCGACCCGGCCGAACGGATCGCGCGGCACGCGACGATGCTGTTTCCGGTCTACGGCGGGCTGACGCTGGCGTTGTGGCTGGGCCTGCTGGTGGCGGGCGATACCAGCCTGGTCGCGCTGATCCATGCGATGTCGACCTTGTCCACCTCCGGCATCTCGCCGGTCGGCGGGCTGGTCGGCGCCCATGCCGGGCTTGCCGGCGAGATCATGATCTTCTTCTTCCTGTTCTTCGCCATCTCGCGGTTCACCTGGCCCGGTGTCGCACCGATCGACCGGCGCGCGACGCTGCTCGAGGACCCCGAATTCCGTCTTGGCCTGTCGGTGGTGCTGATCGTCTCGGCCTTCCTGTTCCTTCGTCACTGGCAGGCGCTCTACGACCCCGATTCGCCGGGATCCTGGCGGGCGGCGATCTCGGCCTTCTGGGCGGATGCCTTCACCACGCTGTCCTTCCTGTCCACCACCGGGTTCCAGTCGGCGGGCTGGGGGGCGGCGCAGGGCTGGTCGGGTCTGCATGCGCCGGGGCTTTTGCTGGTCAGCCTCGCGCTGATGGGGGGCGGGGTCGCGACGACGGCAGGCGGGGTGAAGCTGTTGCGGTTCCACGCGCTCTACAAGCATTCGATTCGCGAGATGGAAAAGCTCGTCCATCCGCATTCCGTCGGCGGCGCCGGATCGCTTGCGCGCCGGCTGCGGCGCGAGGGCGCGCACCTGGCCTTCATCTTCTTCATGCTCTTCGGAATGGCGATGACACTGGTGATGGCGGCGCTGACATTGACCGGCCTGCGCTTCGAACCCGCGCTGATCTTCGCAGCCGCCGCGCTGTCGACCACCGGGCCGCTGGTCGAGGTCGCCACGAAGGTGCCGCTGCATTACACCGATCTGGGCCTTGCGGGTAAGGCGATCCTGATGCTGGCAATGGTCCTCGGGCGACTCGAGACGCTGGCCATCATCGCGCTGTTTCTGCCCGATGGATGGGGCGGCCGGGGGCGGCGCGGGATTTAAGACCATAACGGACTGATTTTCGGGGTGGAATCTGATTGTTTCCCGCTTCATACTTTGGTGAAGTGGGTGGCAGGCGCCACCGAGGGACACGCCGACCAAGTTCGAAGACATAAACAAAGGCAAGAACATGCCAGCCGATAAGCAAAATTTACAAGACGCCTTTCTCAATCATGTCCGCAAGTCGAAGATTCCGGTCACGATCTTTCTCATAAACGGGGTGAAGCTTCAGGGCGTCATCACCTGGTTCGACAATTTCTGCGTTCTGCTACGTCGCGATGGACAATCGCAGCTGGTTTACAAGCACGCGATCTCCACCATCATGCCGGGCCAGCCGATCTCGCTCTACGACGGCGAGGATTGACCGGCGCCGCCGCCGGGGTGAGGCTCTTTTGATGCGGGCATATATATTGCACCCGGCCCTCAAGTCCGAGCGGGCCGCGCGGCCGGCTGCGCTGGCGCTGGAAGAGGCGGTCGCGCTGGCCGATGCGCTGCCCGATCTGGCGGTGACCGGGGCCGAGGTGGTGACGCTTGCGCGTGCGGCACCCGGCACGCTCTTCGGAAGCGGCAAGGTCGAGACCCTGGGCGCGCAGTTCAAGGCGCTGGAGGTGGGGCTTGTGCTGGTCGACGGCGCCGTCAGTCCGGTGCAGCAGCGCAACCTCGAAAAGGCGTGGAACGTCAAGCTTCTGGACCGGACCGGGCTGATTCTCGAGATCTTCGGTGAACGCGCGCGCACGCGCGAGGGCGTGCTGCAGGTGGAACTGGCGGCGCTGAGCTATCAGCGCAGCCGTCTGGTGCGCGCATGGACCCACCTCGAGCGGCAGCGCGGCGGTCTCGGCTTCGTCGGCGGCCCCGGAGAAACCCAGATCGAGGCCGACCGGCGCGCCATCGACACCCAGATCACCCGCCTGCGCCGCCAACTCGAACGTGTCGTAAAGACCCGCGACCTGCATCGCGCGGCGCGGCGCAAGGTGCCGTTTCCGATCGTCGCGCTCGTCGGCTACACAAACGCCGGAAAATCCACGCTTTTCAATCGCCTGACGGGCGCCGAGGTGCTGGCGCGCGACATGCTCTTCGCCACCCTCGACCCGACCATGCGCGCCATCGAGCTGCCGCAGGGGCCGCCGGTGATCCTGTCGGACACGGTCGGATTCATCTCGGACCTGCCGCATGAACTGGTGGCGGCTTTCCGTGCCACGCTCGAGGAGGTGCGCGAGGCCGAGCTGATCTTGCACGTGCGCGACATCGCCCACCCCGAGACCGAGGCCCAGGCCGCCGATGTCGCCGAGATCATGAATCGGCTTGGGGTGGCCGAAAGCGTGCCGGTGATCGAGGTCTGGAACAAGATCGACCGGCTGTCGGGCGAAGATCGCGCCCGGCTCGATGCGCTGGCGCGGCGGCGCGAGGACGTCGTCGCCCTGTCCGCGCTCGACGGCACCGGAATGCCGGCACTGAACGAAGTGGTGGCAACGCAACTGGCCGGTCCGGTGGAGACGGTCACCATCACGCTGCCGTTCGCCGAAGGGCGCAAGCGCGCCTGGCTCTATGATCGCGGCGTGGTCGTTTCCGAAACGGAAACCGAAGGTGGCTACCGATTGCAACTTCTCTGGAACGCGGCCGACCGCTCCCGGTTCGAGGCGCTCTAGCAGGCCAGGGCGGGCGGCATCGCCCGGGACACGGCTCCGTCCACGGCGACCGCTCCCCGGCGACCGCGGGGTCCGGCCCTCTTCTTTCGGGAAAGAAATACCGCGGGGGGAGGCGCCCGCAGGGCGACGGGGGCAGCGCCCCCTGCAAGCTGCCGATCCCCTTGCGCCCGACTGGCCTTGCGCCCGACTGCCTTTGCGCGCGTCTGGCCTTGCGCCCGGCTGGCCATCCACACGGATAGGGCCGGCTTCCGTCGCCCCGGCCCCCGAATCGCCAGAGCACATGACCGGCCGCTGCGCCGTGACCCAGGGGCTTCGTCCCGCTTGGTGGGCGAATTTTGCCGTGGGCAAATTTTGCGGGGCGAATCCCTATCCCTTGCGGGTTTCGGGGATCTGGCTCAGGGGCCGGTCGCGCCACCGCCCGACGGCGGGCCGCTTTGCAAACCGCCGGTCTGCGGCTGGCGTCCCTGCGGCTGTCCGCCCTGGGACTGGCCTGCCGGGGACTGGCCACCCTGGCTAGGGGCGGGTGCCGTCGTGGCGGGCGGTGGCGGATAGGGCGGCCGCCTCGGCGGTGGCGTGCCGGGCGTGGCATTGACCGGGAGCGGCGGCTCGGGTTGCTGCGGCGCCGTGCCCGTACCGCTCCCGCCCGTGCCACTGCTCCCGCCCGTCGACATGCCCGGCTGGCCGCCGGTCCCGGCGGGGGATGCGGCTGTATTCGTGGCGGCGTTGGCGGCCGGCCCGGCCGCTGGACTGCCGGTGGCGGTCGTGCCGGTCATCGCGGTGCCGTTCGCTGCGGGACCGGGGGGCGCGGTGCTGCGCGTCGCGGCGCTGGGTGCCGGCATGGCGCTGCCCGCGGGCGGGTTCTGCAGGGGCGGCAGCGGGCTTTCCGGCACCGGCGCCGGCGCGGTGCCGGGGATCGGCGTCAGCTGCGTCGTCCCGATCGCGCCGGCCTTGGCCAGCTGCGGATCGAGCGACATCGGGATATATTCGCCCCGACGCCACAATTCGCCGAGATCGTCATAGTGGCGGCTCAGCGGATGGCCGGACTGGCCGGTGGCGATGATGAAGACCGAGGCGTTGGGATCGGCAAAATCATAGACACCGCGATAGCCCGGCCCG
>JASBUM010000193.1 GCA_030147905.1 Acidimangrovimonas sp. | reverse complement strand
CGCGGCGCACGTTCTCATCGCGAATGACCTCGTCGGCCGTGCCACTCATCAGCACCGTTCCTTCATGAAGGATATAGGCGCGGTCCACGATTTCCAGTGTTTCGCGCACGTTGTGATCGGTGATCAGGATTCCGATGCCGCGGCTCTTGAGGTCGTGGACGAGGTGGCGGATCTCTCCGACGGCAATCGGATCGACCCCGGCGAAGGGTTCGTCGAGCATCAGGTACTTGGGATTGGCGGCAAGGCAGCGCGCGATCTCCGCCCGCCGCCGTTCGCCGCCGGACAGGGCCAGCGCGGGCGCGCGCCGCAGATGGGTGATGGAGAAGTCGCTGAGCAGCTCCTCGAGCCGCTCGCGCCGCCGGTGCAGATCCGGCTCGGCGATCTCGAGCACGGCGAGGATGTTGTTTTCCACCGACAGGCCGCGAAAGATCGACACCTCCTGCGGAAGATAGCCGATCCCCAGCCGCGCCCTGCGGTACATCGGCAGGAGCGTGACGTCGCGGCCGTCCAGCTCGACCTGGCCGCCTTCGGGCGTGACCAGCCCGGCGACGGCATAGAAGCAGGTCGTCTTGCCCGATCCGTTCGGCCCGAGCAGTGCCACCACCTCGCCCCGGCTGACCGACATGCTGACGTCGCGGATCACCGGCCGGCGCGAATAGCTCTTGCGCAGGTGGCGCACATGCAGTCCGCCACGGCCGTCCGCGATCGAGAGTTCGGGCCGCGCGGTCATGGCTTGGGCTTCGTGTTGGGAGTGGGGTTGAAGATCGTCTGAACGCGGCCCTGCATGTCGCCGGTCCCGCGTGTCAGGTCGATGACGAGGCGGTTGCCCGACATCGCGTTCTGGCCCTGGGTCAGGATGACATGGCCGGTCAGGTCGACGAGCCCGGTCTTGACGGTATAGACCGCCCGTTCGGCGCGGGCGGTTTCGGTGCCGGTGGTGAAGGTCACCCCGCCCGAGGCGAAGAGCCGCGATATCCGCCGCCCGGCGGGTTGCGTGCCCTTGTCATATTCGACCCGCACCGTGGGCGCGGCCAGCCGCATCCGGCCCTGGCCGACGATGACATTGCCGGTGAAGGTGGCGGTCCCGTCGGCCTGGTTGACCTTCAGTTGATCGGCGGTCACCTCGACGGGCAGCGACGTGTCCTGCTTAAGCCCGCTGAAGGTGACCTGTGCGCCCTGCGCGGGCGCGATCCCCGGAGCCATGGCAAGCAGCACGGCCGCTGCAAGGGCTGGCGTCGATCTGGTCATGGCATTCCCTCAATTTCCCGGACGATATAGCAGCCGCACCCGGTTTTTGAAAACAAGAACATAGCTGCCCGGCTTGGCCGGGTCGGGGCGAATGGTCAGCGCACGCGCGGTGATATGGCCCATCGGGGCCATCGCGCTGATCCCGCCGCTGGCCTCAAGCCAGGATTTGTCGAGCGCGGCGCCAAGCTTCGGCCCGTGGATGCGGTAGTCGTTCGCGGTGTCGATGACGACATTGCCGTCGAGTGTCAGGCGGTTCTTCGCCGGGTCGACGGTGCCGCGGTCGGCATGCATCCGGGTGACACGCCCGTCCGGCGCAGTCAGCGTGGCCGCGACCTTCGTGGCATCGGCCCGGCGCGGGGCCTTGGCGGCATCGGTGCGCGCGGTGCCGGCCGAGACCACGAGCTGCGCGCCGTCGCGGGTGACGCCCGCATAGGTGGGCGCGGTGATACGCGATTCGCGGGCCAGCTCGGTGACATCGACCTTCGACAGCGGGATCGCGCGCGAGGGGTCGATGCTGCGCCCGACAAGGAACATGGTGGACAGTATGCCCAGCGCCGCCAGCGGCAGCACGATCTTCAGCCAGAAGACCAGGCGGGAATAGGCATTGTCATGTCCGAACATGTCTCAGGCCACGCCTGCGCGCAGGCAATCATGGATGTGCAGCAGCCCCACCGCCTGCCGGCTTTCGGCCGGATCGACGACGAAGAGGCTGGTGATCTTCCTTTCGTTCATCACTGCCAGGGCGCTTTGCGCCAGGGCATCGGGACCGATGGTCCGGGGGCTTGCCGTCATCACCTGACCGGCGGTCAGGGTCATCAGCCCCGCCATGTGCCGGCGCAGGTCGCCATCGGTCACGATGCCCACAAGATGGGTATTCGCATCGACGACGCCAACCACCCCGAAGGCTTTTCGCGTCATTTCGAGAAGGGCATCGCCCATCGGCATCGATTCCGGGACCAGCGGCAGTGCCGCGCCGTCATGCATCAGGTCGCGCACCCGTGCCAGCCGCGCGCCAAGCTTGCCGCCGGGGTGGAAGGTGCGGAAATGTTCGGGGGTGAAACGGCGGTACTGCATCAACGCCACCGCCAGTGCGTCGCCCAGCGCCAGCGTCATCGTCGTCGAGGAGGTGGGCACGATCCCGGTGCCGCAGGCCTCGGCCGCCTCGGGCAGCACGATGGCCACGTCGGCCTGACGCAGCAGCGTCGACCGCGGCCGCGAGGCGACCCCGATCAACGTGATGCCGAAACGCCGCGTATAGGCGATGATATCGGCCAGTTCGGGCGTCTCGCCGGAATTCGACAGGACCAGCGCCACGTCGCCTTCGGTCAGCATGCCCAGATCGCCGTGGCTTGCCTCGGCGGGATGGACGAAATGCGCCGGCGTCCCGGTCGAGGCCAGTGTTGCGGCGATCTTGCGCCCGACGTGGCCGGACTTTCCCATGCCCGAGACGATCACCCGCCCCGGTGCGGCGAGAATCCGTGCCACCGCTTCCGCGAAGGCGCCATCGAGCCCCGCCGCCAGAAGCCGCAGCGCCTCGGCCTCGGTTGTGATGACGCGGCGGGCGGTTTCGATGAAGGCGTCGGGATCGGTCATGTCAATGCGCGAAGATATCGAAGGTGTCGCCGGCCATCAGGTCCAGCGCGGCGCGGCTGGGCAGAAAGTCGAAACACTGCCGGGCCAGCGCTGCGCGCCCCTCGCGTTCCAGCCTCGCGTCGAGTTCCGTCTTCAGCCGGTGCAGGTAGAGAACATCCGACGCGGCATATTCGGCCTGTGCCTCGCTCAGCTCCGCCGCGCCCCAGTCCGAGCTTTGCTGCTGCTTGGAGATGTCGATGCCCAGGATTTCCTGCAACAGGTGTTTCAGCCCGTGGCGATCGGTATAGGTGCGCACCAGCTTCGACGCGATCTTGGTGCAGTAGACCGGCGCGGTGACCACGCCGAGCGCCCGTTGCAGCGCGGCGATGTCGAAACGCGCGAAATGAAAGAGCTTGAGCACCGCCGGATCGCCCAGCAGACGGACGAGATTGGGCGCGTCGGTCTGGCCGCGCGCGATGCGCACCAGATGCGCGGAGCCGTCGCCTGCTGAAAGCTGCACCAGGCAAAGCCGGTCGCGGTGCGGCAGCAGGCCCATGGTTTCGGTGTCCACCGCCACCACGGGGCCAAGGTTCAGCCCCGCGGGCAGGTCGTTTTCATGTATCTGGTATTGCATGGCCTTCCCATCGGGCAATCGCGGAGCTTGGCCGCAGGCGCTTGGCGGCGCGATTGCGTCCGCGGGCCGGGCCGGATTGGCGCTTTCTGCCCATCTCGGGGCGCTGCGTCAATGCCGGTGCCGCCCGCGGGCCGGAACTCAGGGCGTGGCCGGCAGTGCCTCGTCGGTGTTGATCTGGCGCATGTAGTCGCGCGTGGCCTCGGGCTCGAGCCCGGTGTTGAGCGCAAGCGCCATGATCGCCAGGCTGAAGGCCGCGCTGATCGCCAGCGACCAGAAGAAGGACATGGCGCCGTTGCCGCCCATTTCGGTCGGGCCGAAATAGAGCATCAGCCAGAGGCCGGAGAAATAGGGGATCAGCCACCACCCCGCCTGCCAGCCGAAATCCCCGCGCCGGCCGGCCGGCAGCACCGCGTAGAAATAGACCACGTAGAGTGCGAAGACGACGGTGATCGCGCCGAACAGGAAGTTGCCGGTGTCGAGCCCCGTCCACAGGATGATCCAGTTGGACACGATGAACGAGACGGGCGCCAGCACCGGTGCGGCCCATAGTCTGAAGGGGCGCTCGGCTTCGGGCATGGTGCGGCGCAGGTGCATCAGCACGATCGGCCCGATGCCGTAGGTGAGCACCGTCACCGACGAGATATAGCCCACCAGCTTCTGCCACGACGGGAAGGGAAAGAAGAAGAAGGCGCCGACGAAGAAGGTCAGGATCAGCGCCGGCAGGGGCGCGCCGCTGGCGTTGACCCGTTTCAGCACGGGCGGCGCCGTGCCCATCTCGCCCGCGGCCATGGCGATGCGTGCGGTGGCGGTGGTGAAGATGAATCCGGTCGCCGTCGGCGAGACGATCGCGTCGGCATAGAGGATTGCCCCCCACCAGGCCGCGCCGACCGCGATGGAGATCGCGGCCAGCGGCCCGGTGATGCCGGTGAAGTGCAGCTTGTCCCAGCCCTGCGCCATGTCGGCCGGATTGAGTGCGAGGATGAAGGCGAACTGAAGTCCGATGTAGATGATCGTCGACAGCACCACCGAGCCGATCACCGCCAGCGGGATGTTGCGCGCCAGGTTGGCGGTCTAGCCGGCCATGTCGATGGCCTGGCGAAAGCCGAGCAGGCTGAAGATGACGCCCGCCGATGCCACCGCCGAGAAGATCCCCGGAATGCCGCCCGAGCCCTTCGTCATCGAAAGGTTGCCCGGGTGGTAGGACAGGCTCATCAGCACGAGGATCGTCACCGCGGGCACCGCGATCTTCCACCAGGTCGCGGTACTGTTGAGAAGAAGCACCCAGCGGATCGCCAGCATGTTGAGCGCGACGATCACCGCGAGGAAGACCAGCGCCACAACGAAACCCGTACCGGTCAACACCCCGCTGTGCGGATCGACGAGCCCGGGGATATAATTGTCGGCATATGTCAAAACCGCCTCCACCTCGACCGGCGCGGTGCTGACATAGGCGAAGAACAACACCCAGCTCCAGACCCGTCCGACCATGTGGCCGTGGCTGACATGGCTCATGTGGACCAGCGCGCCGCTCTTGGGGATCATCGTGGTCAGTTCCGAGAATACCAGCGCCAGTAGCAGCACCGCGATGCCGCCGACGATCCACGACCAGATCGCCCCCGGTCCCGCGATCTTCGCCGCATGCAGTCCGGCAAACAGCCAGCCCGAGCCGATCATTGCGCTGACGCTGGCAAACAATAGCCCGATCGGGCCCGCGTCCTTGCGCAGCTTTGCTCCTGTCATCGTCTCCTCCATCCGTTGCGGAACCCGCCCCGATCTCCCGTGGGTGGATATGAGTCTAGGATCCGCGCCCTACAGGTCGATCCCGGGTCGCGGCGCACGCCCGGCATTGTGAGCATTCGTGTCGGATGCGGCGGGATTCCGCCTTTCCGGCCCGCTCTGCGTCGGCATGCACCGACATTGACGCAGAGGCGGCGACGGCAAGCGGCGCGGTGCGCGTAAAGGTGGTGTCGGTCCTGCGGACGCCGATGCCGAAACGGCTCCACGCATTCCGGAAGGACATCTCATGAAGGCTTTCGCCCATCGCTATGCCACCCCCCTGATCGCCGGGTTCTTTGCGATTTCGCTGATTTCCGGGCTCGGACTCTTCCTGCGGGTGGGGCCCGTGCAGATCCGGCCCATGCACGAATGGCTCAGCGTCGTGCTGATCGTGCCCTTCGCGCTGCATCTGTGGAAGAACTGGCGGGCGCTGCTGCGCTATCTGACGGGGCGGCCCTTCGCCGCCGCGATGATGGTCGCGCTGGTGGCGGCGCTGGCCTTCTTCGTGCCGATGGGGCAGGCGACCGGACGCGGCCGGCCGGCGCAATTCGCGCTGGCGCGCAAGGTGATGGATGCACCGCTGACCGCGGTGGCCGCCGTGATGGGACAAACGCCGGAAAGCCTGCGCGCACGGTTGCAAGGCGCCGGCTTCACGGTCGCCGGCATCGACCTGTCGCCAGCGGCCATCGCGGCCGCCTCGGGGCGCAGCGAATCACAAATGGCGGCGGCGCTGACGGCTGCGGGGGGCTGATCCGGGGCAGGGGGGCAATCGGGCTGCTCCGCCCGCGGGACCCGTCGCCACCCCGTCCGTGGCAGAGCGGAGCATTTGCGGCACCGGGCGCATGCGCCAATGGCGAGTGCGACACTGGTCATGTGCGGGTGGCCGGCGACGCCGCCCCCCACGACATTGCGCCAGGATGCCGACTGCCGGGCAGCCTTCCCCGACCGCGGGAATCGCGGCGCAAGGGTCAATCGGGATATCGGGGGGGGATGGTGCCCAGAAGAGGACTCGAACCTCCACGGCCTTGCGGCCACTGGCACCTGAAGCCAGCGCGTCTACCAATTCCGCCATCTGGGCGATGTCGTGAGCCGCGATGTACAAAGCGGCGCAGCCGCTGTCAACGGGGTGTCA
>JASBUM010000184.1 GCA_030147905.1 Acidimangrovimonas sp. | reverse complement strand
GCGGGCCAGATCCTCGCGGGTTTCGCCCATCAGTTCGAACCAGCGGCGCAGCAGGGCCGAACGATCCTGCGGCAGCAGCGCCGACCAGGCGGGAAAGGCCGTGGATGCCGCATCGACCGCCGCACGGCTCTGCCCGCCGGTAAGGGCCGGGACCGCGCCCAGCACCGATCCGTCGGCGGGGTTGCGAACCGCGATGGTGGCGCCGTCCGCGGCCGCCTGCCAGCCACCATCGACGAAGGCCCGGTGTCGCACAAGCCCCACGTCGTCGATGAAGCCTTCGAAACTATGGGCGCCTGCCGTCATCTGTGCCTCCGGGGAATGGCGGCAGGGTAAGCGCGGCGGACCAGCAGGGGTGACCAAATCCGTGGTCCGCGGCAGAGGAATCTTCTGCGCGGACCGGGTTCGGGCGCGCGAATCTTCCGCCGTCCTGACCGCGCGCCGGCACGGTGGACGGGCGCCGGACGGGCGCCGGACGGGCGGCTTGCCTTCGCCCGGGCGCCGGACGTCTTGCGCCGTGCGGCCCCTTGTGCGGAGCGCGCCCGCCCTTACCGCGCCGGGCCGGCGTCAATCGTAATGGCGACGATCCTCGATGACCTTGCCGTCGTTCGGCAGGGAGCCGGGCGGCAGCAGCTCGATCTGTCCGCGCAGCTTCAGCGTTTCCAGCACGCTGCCCTCATAGAGCGCGGGATTGGCGGCGCGTGTCTCGATCTGCACGCGCATCACGTCCATCTCGCCCCGCCGTTCGGCGATCACGCGGGCGCGGGCGATCTCGGCATGGCGCGCGACCAGCGCGGCGACCTGTTCGGGGCGTACGAACATGCCCTTGATCTTGGTGGTCTGGTCGGCGCGCCCCATCCAGCCGCGGATGCGCATGTTGGTGCGCCCGCAGGGGCTGGTGCCTGGCAGTACCGCCGAGAGATCCCCGGTGGCGAAACGGATCAGCGGGTAATCGGGATTGAGCGTGGTCACCACCACCTCGCCCACCGAACCGGGCGCAACCGGCGTGCCGGTGCCGGGGGTCACGATCTCGACCACCACGCCTTCGTCGACGATCATGCCTTCGAGGGCTTCGCTTTCATAGGCGATATTGCCCAGATCCGCCGTGGCATAGCATTGCAGGCAGGCGATGCCGTGATCGGCATATTCCTGACGCAGCGAGGGAAAGAGCGCCCCGCCTCCCACCGCCGCACGGGAAATCGCGAGCCGCTCGCCCATCGCATCGGCGCGGTCGAGGATGACCTTGAGGTAATCGGGCGTGCCGGCATAGGCGGTGCAGCCCAGATCGGCGGCCGCACGCACCTGAAGGTCGGTCTGCCCGGTGCCCGCCGGCAGGACACGCGCACCAACCGCGCGTGCGCCCGATTCGAAGATCATGCCCGCCGGGGTCAGATGATAGCCGAAACAGTTCTGAACGATATCGCCGGCGCCGATGCCGCAGGCATGCAGGAAGCGGCCCATGCGCCACCAGTCGCCGCCGAGGCGTCCGATCTCGTAGATCGGACCCGGCGACTGGAAGATATGTTCGAACCGCGCATCCTCGGGCACCAGTCCGCCCAGAGGCGGGTGCGCCTTCTGTGCCGCCGACAGCGCCGACTTGCGCGTCACCGGCAGCGTGGCAAGCGATTCCGGCGTGGTGTGACCGGCGGGATCGACGGGGCCGAGGATCGCGGCCATGCCGGGTGCGGAAAGCGCCCGCGCGATCTGGGCGGGCAGGGCGCGCGCCAGATCGGCGGCGCGCTGATCGGCGCTGCGGGTCTCGAGGGCGTCGTAATGGGTTCGGGTCATCGGCTGCGTGTTCTGGAACCCGCCGGGGCGACCGCGGGCAACGTCGTTCGGGCGACGCCGGTCGGGACGGCCGGCAGGCGGTTTCAGGCCAGCCAGCGCTTGCGCCGGCGGTAGGAACGCACGTCGCGAAAGCTCTTGCGGCCCTCGTCCGACATGCCGAGGTAGAATTCCTTGACGTCGGGGTTCTCGCGCAGATCGGCGGCCGGCCCGTCCATCACGATGCGGCCGCTCTCCAGGATATAGCCGTAGTGCGCATAGCGCAGCGCCACGTTGGTGTTCTGTTCGGCCAGAAGGAAGGTGACGCCCTCGTTTTCATTGACCGAGCGGACGATCTCGAAAATCTGCTCAACGAGTTGCGGCGCCAGCCCCATCGAGGGTTCGTCGAGCAGGATCGTCTCGGGCCGGCTCATCAATGCGCGGCCGATCGCCACCATCTGCTGCTCGCCGCCCGAGGTATAGCCGGCCTGGCTGCGGCGGCGTTCCTTCAGGCGCGGGAAATAGGAATAGACCATCTCGAGATCGCGGGCGATCGCCCCCTTGCCGTCGCGCCGGGTATAGGCGCCGGTCAGCAGGTTCTCCTCGACCGTCAGATGCCCGAAGCAATGGCGGCCCTCCATCACCTGGATGACGCCCTTCCTTACCAGGTCGGCGGGGCTGAGATCCTGCACGCGCTCGCCGCGCAGCGTGATCGTGCCCTTGGTGATCTCGCCGCGTTCGGAATGGAGAAGGTTGGAGATCGCCTTGAGCGTGGTCGTCTTGCCGGCCCCGTTGCCGCCCAGAAGGGCGGTGATCCCGCCCTTGGGCACGGTTAGGCTGACCCCCTTCAGCACCAGGATGACATGATTGTAGATCACCTCGATATTGTTGACCTCAAGCAGGGCTTCCTGCGGCTTGGCGGCGTCTAACATGGCGGTTGACCTTTGGGATCGGGGAGGAGTGGCCCGGCCCCCGCGGGGCCGGACCCAAGGCGCGCTCAGTTGCAGCTGCGCGGGGTGATGTTGTTTTCCTTGGCGAAGGCCATGGAATCGGCCTGGATCAGCGGATCGATGACCGAAGCGTCGCTCTGGATGTAATCCGAGACGATGTTCCACTTGGCCGCCTTGGCGTCCCACTGCATGACCTGGGCCTTGCCCGACCCGCCGTGATTGGCGCAGGTCACCTTGAAGTCGGGGCCGAACTTCGGCATGCCGTCGGCGGCCATCAACTTGTCGGTGATGTCGAGCGCCTCCATCCCGTCGCGCATCTGGGCGGCATTGATCTGCTTGGTGCCGGCCAGTTCCTGCGCCTTCTTGGCGGCTTCGGCGGTCAGCATCGCCGCGTAAAGGCCGCGATTGTAGAGAATGGTGCCCTTCTGGTCGCCCGCGCCCGAGGCCAGGCCCTTGTCATAGACGTATTTCTTCAGGTCCTGATAGATCGGGTAATCGCTGCCGACGCCCGAGAAGGTCAGCGCCTTGTAGCCGTTGGCGGCCATGCCGGCGGGCTTCACGTCGTTTTCCGAGCCGGACCACCAGATGCCGATGAAATGATCCATCGGATAGCGGATATTGGCGGCTTCCTGGATCGCGACCGGGTTCATCACGCCCCAGCCCCACATCAGCACGTAGTCGGGTTTGTCGCGGCGGATCTGGAGCCACTGGCTCTTCTGTTCCTGGCCGGGGTGATCGACCGGCAGCAGCTTGAGCTTGAAGCCGTATTTCTTCGACAGCTCCTGCAAGGTGCGGATCGGCTCCTTGCCATAGGCGGAATTGTGATAGAGCAGGGCGATCTTCTTGCCCTTGAGCGCGTTGTTGTTCTCCGAGAGCAGATATTTGACCATGATCGAGGCGCCGTCCCAGTAATTCACCGGGAAGTTGAACACCCATTTGAACACCTTGCCGTTCTTGGCCGAGGTCCGGCCCAGCCCCGAAGTCAGCATCGGGATGCCGTCGGCGGTGACCTTGGGGATCAGCTGATAGGTGATGCCGGTGGACAGCGGCTGATACAGAAGCGCGCCCTTGCCCTTGGTGGATTCGTAGCATTCCACCCCTTTTTCGGTGTTGTAGGCGGTTTCGCATTCGGGCACGTCGATCTTCACCCCGCCGATGCCGCCGTCGCGCTGGTTGAGAAGGGTGAAGTAATCGGCATAGCCGTCGGCGAAGGGGGTGCCGTTCGCGGCATAGGGGCCGGTGCGGTACGACAGCGACGGAAAGACCAGATTCGCCATCGCCGGCGCGGCCGCCATGACGCCCGCGAGCGCCAGGGTTGCCAGTTTGAGTTTCATCGTGTTCTTCCTCCCTTGATGGTTGATGATGGGCCGGTTGGATCCGGTTCTTGGCGGTGCCGCCTCGCTAGTGCGGGAAGGGCCAGAGCCGCAGTTTCTCCTTGGCGATGCGCCACAATTGCGCCAGCCCGTGGGGCTCGGCGATCAGGAAGATGACGATCAGCGCGCCGACGATCATCAGCTCGATATGCGCGGCCAGATCGGTGGGCCATGCAAGCTGGCCGACCAGCAGGTTCTTTACCGTCACCGGCAGGAGCACCAGGAACGCCGCCCCGGCGATGCTGCCGAAGATGCTGCCCAGACCGCCGATGATGATCATGAACAGCACAAGAAAGCTCTTCTGGATGCCGAAGGCCTCGCCGACCTCGACCGCGCCGAGATAGACGGTGAAGAACAGCGCACCCGCGACGCCGATGAAGAAGGACGACACGGCGAAGGCCGAAAGCTTGGTGAACAGCGGATTGACCCCGATGATCTCGGCGGCGATGTCCATGTCGCGGATTGCCATCCACTTGCGCCCGACCGAGCCGCGGGTGAGGTTGCGCGCCAGCCATGCCAGAGCGAAGACGAAGCCGAGGCTGATGAGATATTGCGCCGCCGGCGTGGCATTGGGACCGGTCACGGCAAAGCCCAGCACGCTGCGTTCGGGCGCCGAGATCTGCCCCGAGGCGGAATAGTTGTAAAACCAGGGCACCCGGTTGAACAACCACACCAGGAAGAACTGTGCCGCCAGCGTCGCCACCGCGAGGTAGAAGCCCTTGATGCGCAGGCTCGGCAGGCCGAAGACTATGCCGACGCCCGCCGTCACAATGCCGCTGAGCAGTACGACGAAAATGATGTTGAGATCGGGAAAGGCCGTCATCAGCTTGTAGGCCGCATAGGCGCCCACGGCCATGAAGCCGCCGGTGCCCAAGCTGACCTGGCCGCAATAGCCGGTCAGGATGTTCAGCCCCAGCGCCGCGATCGTGTAGATCAGCAGCGGCACGAAGACCGCGTTGGCCCAGTAGTCGTTGACCAGGAAGGGGATCAGGCCGAAGGCCACCGCCAGCACCAGGTAATAGCCGAAGCGGTCGAACCGGATCGGAAAGGTCTGCGCGTCGTCGCGGTAGGTCGTCTTGAAATCGCCGGCTTCACGATAGAGCATGCAGCGTATCCCTTCCTTCTCGTCCCTCGCGGTCGCGGCGGCAGCCGGTCAGACCCGCTCGATGATCTTTTCGCCAAACAGGCCCTGCGGGCGGAACACCAGGAAAACCAGCGCCAGCACATAGGCGAACCAGTTCTCGGTGGCGCCGCCGACCAGCGGCCCGATCCAGAATTCGAACAATTTCTCGCCGACCCCGATGATCAGCCCGCCGACGATGGCGCCGGGGATCGAGGTGAAGCCGCCCAGCATCAGGACCGGCAGGGCCTTGAGCGCGATCAGCGACAGGCTGAACTGCACCCCCGACTTGGCGCCCCACATGATGCCGGCGACGAGCGCCACGAAACCCGCGATCGACCACACCAGAACCCAGATGAACCGCAGGCTGATGCCCACCGACAGCGCGGCCTGGTGATCGTCGGCTACCGCGCGCAGGGCGCGCCCTTGCTTCGAATACTGGCTGAACAGCGTCAGCGAGATCACCAGAAGCGCCGCTATCACCGTGGCCACGATATCCAGCCGGTCGACGAAGAACCCGTAGCCGAACCACGCATTGGTGACCTGGTCGACTGTTTCCGACATCCCCTGCGGCAGCCCGACGTCGAGCTTCTTGATGTCCGAGCCCCACATCGAATCGCCCAGGCCCTCAAGGAAATAGGCCAGCCCGATCGTGGCCATGAACAGGATGATCGGCTCCTGGTTGACCAGATGCTTGAGGATGAGCTTCTCGATCACCACCGCCATCAGGACCATCACCAGCGCGGTCAGCGCGATCGCGATCACCGCCGGCAGCTGCCAGCCGAAATGATTGAATTCCACCCCCGAGACGGCATGGATCAGGTCGGCGAAGGGCACCTGGCCCTGTTGCAGCCCGACCAGCGTCAGAGCGGCGAAAAGCGCCATCACGCCCTGGGCGTAGTTGAAGATCCCCGAAGCCTTGAAGATCAGCACGAACCCCAGCGCCACCAGCGAATACATCACCCCCGCCATCAGGCCGTTGACGGTGACCTCCATCGCGTAGAGAACCTGATCAGGCAGCACCATGCGCGCCTCCCTTGTCCCGCGCGCCCCGGCGCGTCCGTTGCTGGTTGTCGCGCATGCGCGCCCTTCGGGTCGCCGCGTCAGTCATGGGCGACCCCCAGATAGGCGTCGATGACGTCCTGGTTGTTGCGCACCTCGTCGGGGGTGCCGTCGCCGATCTTGCGGCCGTAATCCATCACCACGACGCGGTCGGAGAGATCCATGACCACGCCCATGTCATGCTCGATCAGCGCGATCGTGGTGCCGAATTCGTCGTTCACGTCGAGGATGAATCGGCTCATGTCCTCCTTTTCCTCGACATTCATGCCCGCCATCGGCTCGTCCAGCAGCAGAAGCTTGGGCTCGGCGGCCAGCGCGCGCGCCAGTTCGACCCGCTTCTTCAACCCGTAGGGCAGCCGGCCCACCGGGGTCTTGCGGATCGCCTGGATCTCGAGGAAATCGATGATCCGCTCGACCTTGTCGCGGTGCTCGGTCTCCTCGCGCTCGGCGCGGCCCCACCAAAGAGCCTGCGAGAAGAGGCCGGTCTTCATCAGCGTGAGCCGCCCCGTCATGATGTTGTCGAGCACGCTCATCCCGTCGAAGAGCGCGATGTTCTGGAAGGTGCGCGCGATGCCCTGGCGCGCGACCTGATAGGGTTTCATCGGCGCGCGCCGGGCGCCGCGGAACCAGACCTCGCCTTCCTGCGGGACGTAGAAGCCGGAGATCACGTTGAGCATCGAGGACTTGCCGGCGCCGTTGGGGCCGATGATGGCGCGGATCTCGCCCTCGCGGATGTCGAAGGAGATGTCGGTGATCGCCTTCACGCCGCCGAAACGCAGGGTGATGTTCTTCATCTCCATCAGGATGCCGCCGATCGTCCGGCCGTCGGCGGTGACGGTGCCTTCCGTCGCGTCAAGCATGGCGCTGGCCTTCCCTTGCTGATTTCGCCCCGCGGCACGCGGCAATGGCCCCCGGGCCGCGGGTTCCTGCCCCGCGGCTCCGGCGGCGGGGGTGCGGACAGCCGGCGCCTGCGCACCCATGCCGTCCGGGCGTTCCCGTCATCGTCCGGCCCTCTTCACCGCCGCTGCCCGTCATTGCGCGGCCATCGCCGGCGCGGGCAGGCAGACCGCCGCGTCGCACAATGTCAGCGTGGCGCGGATCGCGCCCTTGCGGCCGTCCTCGTAGGTCACCTCCGTTTCGGTCGCGACGGTGACGCTTCCATCGAAGAGCGCGGCGATCAGGTCGGCGTATTTCTCCTCGACGACGCGCCGTCTCACCTTGCGGGTGCGGGTCAGTTCGCCGTCGTCGGCATCGAGTTCCTTGTGCAGCACCAGAAAGCGGCGGATCTGGCAGCCCGACAGCATCGGGTCGTCTGCAACCGCGCGGTTGACCTCCTCGACATGGGCGCGGATCATCTCGATCACCTGCGGATGCTGGCTCAGCTCCTGGTAGGAGCCATAGGCGATATTGCTCCGCTCCGCCCAGTTCCCGACTGCCGCGAGGTCGATGTTGACGAAGGCGCAGCAATGGTCGCGCCCGGCGCCGAAGACCACGGCCTCGAGGATGCTGGGGAAGAACTT
>JASBUM010000582.1 GCA_030147905.1 Acidimangrovimonas sp. | reverse complement strand
GCGCTATACTGGTTCGCGCGGATGCTCGAAGGGGGAGAGGATCCGCGCTTCATCGCCCGCCGGCTGACCCGCATGGCGGTCGAGGATATCGGGCTTGCGGATCCGCAGGCCCAGGGCATCTGCCTCGAGGGTTGGCAAAGCTATGAGCGGCTGGGCAGCCCCGAAGGGGAGCTGGCGCTTGCGCAGGCGGTGGTCTATCTGGCGCTCGCACCGAAATCGAACGCGGCCTATGTGGCCTACAAGGCCGCCCGCGCCGAGGCCCGGCGGACCGGTTCCGAACCGCCGCCCAAGCATATCCTCAACGCGCCGACGCGGCTGATGCGCGAACAGGGCTATGGCGAGGGTTACGCCTATGATCATGACGCCGAGGACGGCTTCTCGGGGCAGAATTACTTTCCCGAAACCATGCGCCGGCCGGCCTTTTACCTGCCGGTCGAAAGGGGTTATGAACGGGAGCTGAAAAAGCGAGTCGAATATTTCGCCCGGCTGCGCAGCCGACGCGACGGTGAATGACGGCGGACCGGGCGGGAAGAGGACGGCAAGGAATGCTGCAGGCGATGATTCAGGTGGCGATCGGCGGGGCGGTCGGCGCCTCGGGGCGATATCTGACCAACCATTATGTCATGCGGGTGATCGGGCCGGGCTTTCCGTGGGGGACGATGGTCGCCAATGTGCTGGGCTCGTTTGTCATGGGCGTGCTGGTGGTGGTGCTCGCACACAAGGGCGGGACCCGTTACGCGCCGCTGCTGATGACCGGTTTCCTGGGCGGTTTCACCACGTTCTCGGCCTTCTCGCTCGACGCCTTCACGATCTATGAACGCGGGCAGGTCCTGATCGCGGCGGGCTATGTGGTGGCCTCGGTCGTGGTGTCCATCCTCGCGCTTGTCGTGGGGGTCCTGTTCACCCGCGGCATCTTCGCATGAGCACGGCCCACACACTGACCGTATCCCAAGACGAGGGCGACCAGCGGCTTGACCGCTGGTTGCGGCGCCGCTTTCCCGGGCTCGGGCAAGGCATGATCGAGAAGTTCTGCCGTACCGGGCAGATCCGGGTCGACGGGCATCGGGTCAAGGCGGCGCAGCGCGTCGAGCCGGGCATGACGGTCCGCGTGCCGCCCTTGCCGCGCGAGGCGATGTCGACCGACAGGTCGCGTTCGGCGCCCGGCGGCGGGTCCGGGCCGGGCGCAGACGATCAGCGCATGATCCAGGGTTGCGTCATCTACCGCGACGATCATCTGATCGTGCTCAACAAGCCGCCGGGCCTTCCCAGCCAGGGAGGCTCCGGCCAGGGTGGACGTCATGTCGACGGGCTGGCCGAGGCGCTGCGTTTCGGCGCGCCGGAAAAGCCGCGGCTGGTCCATCGGCTTGACCGCGATACCTCGGGGGTGCTTCTGCTCGCGCGCTCGGCGCGGGTCGCGCGGAGGATGGGGGAGGCATTTCGCCATCGCTCCACGCGCAAGATCTACTGGGCCGCCGTGGCGGGCGTGCCCTCGCCCCGGCGCGGCACCATCCGCTACGGCCTGGTCAAGGCCGCCGGCCACGGCCGGGGCGGCGAGGGCGAGAAGATGCGCTGTGTGCCGCCGGGCGCGGTCGAAAGCACCGAGGGCGCCAAGCGCGCAACCACCGATTTCGCCGTCGTCGAGGCGCTGGGCACCCGGGTGTCCTGGGCGGTTCTGGTGCCGATCACGGGCCGGACCCACCAGCTGCGCGCCCATATGGCTGGTATCGGCCACCCGATCGTGGGGGACGGAAAATACGGCGGCTCGGGGCAGGAGAACCTGGGCGACGGTTGGGGCGCGCAGCTTGGCGGCGAGATCAGCCGCAAGCTGCACCTGCACGCCCGCTCGCTGACCATCACCCATCCGGTGACCGGACGCGAGGTGACCTTCAGCGCGCCGCTGCCCGACCATATGCGCCGGAGCTGGCAGATGTTCGGCTGGTCCGAAGCCGACGCGCCGGCCGATCCGTTCCGCGACGAGGAATGACGATGGAACCGCGGCTGGTCATCTTCGACATCGACGGCACGCTGGTCGACAGCCAGGCGCAGATCCTGGCCTCGATGCAATTGGCCTTCGACGCGCTGGGGCGGCCGATGCCGCCGCGCCAGACGGCGCTGGCCGTCGTTGGCCTGTCGCTGCCCGAGGCCATGGCGCGGCTTGCCCCGGACCTTCCGGCCGAGCGCATCGGGG
>JASBUM010000140.1 GCA_030147905.1 Acidimangrovimonas sp. | reverse complement strand
GCCGCCACCGTGATGTTCGGCGCCCGCTTGAGAAGCCCCGCCACCCGCGGCTCCACCGAGTTGACCATCTGCACCTGACCCGATTGCAGCGCCGCATTGCGCGCCGTCGAATCGTTGATGACGATCATCTGGATCTCGTCGTAATGACCCAGCTCGCTGTCCCAGTAGTTCTTGAACCGGTCCATCACGTAGCGGACGCCGGGATCGTTCGACTTCCACTTGTAGGGACCCGAGAAGATCCCCGCATCGGGCTTGTCCACGCCGCCGCCGGGCTGGATCACCAGATGGTAATCCGACATCAGGAACGGAAGATCGGCGTTGGGCGTGTGCAGCGTCACCTCGAACCGGTCGCCGTCCACCCGCATCTTGTCGATGCCCTTCATGATGCCCAGCGCACCGGATTTCGACTTCTTGTCGGAATGGCGCTGCATGGTCTTGAGCACGTCTTCGGGCGTCAGCGTCTTGCCGTTGTGGAACTCCACCCCCTTGCGGATGGTGAAGGACCACGTCTTGGCATCCTTCGAGCTTTCGATCTTCTCGGCGAGCTTGTTGATGATCTCGCCCGAGGGCGACACATCCGTGAGCCGGTCGCCCGTGGTCATCAGATACAGGAACGGCACCTGGCTCGCGGCCAGCGCGGGATCGAGCGAATCGGTGCTTTGCCCGCCGCCCAGACCCATCTTCAACGTGCCGCCCTTCTTGGGCGTCGCCGCGCGCGTGGCCTCGGCCAGAAGACCGTTCGCCATGGCAGCCGTCGCACCGAGCGCGGCCGCACGGCCCAGAAAGCCCCGCCGGCTGATCCCGCCCAGAACCGCCCGCCGCGCCAGATCGCTGAGTTCGTCGGACATCGTTACCCCCTTGCTGGTTTCTTGACTAACAAATCAATAACCCGCATTCCCTCTAGGGCCAACGTTTTATTCCAAAAAATCCCTTGGCGGTGAAATTTGTCGAACAGGTTACCGCGCTGTCATACCCTTGTCGCAGCCCTCTGCGACGCGCCCCACCCCCCCGGGGCGTTTCCGCATGCAATCACCGCGCGGGCAACGCGTGCCGTCCATTCGCGCGCGTTCCGCGTGCCGACCATTCGCGCGCGTTCCGCGCGCCACCCGTCTCGCGCGCGGTCCGCGTGCCACCCGTCTCGCGCGCGTTCCGCGTGCCATCTATTCGCGCGCGTTCCGCGCGACACCCGTCGCCGGCAAGCTAGACCGCCCAGCCGGTGGGCCCCCAAATCGCAAGGCCCGACCCGAGGCCCAGAACGGAGAAATCCATGAACCCGACCCGCCCGAACTTCCTGATCCTGATGGTCGACCAGCTCAACGGGACCCTCTTTCCCGACGGGCCGGCCCCATGGCTGGTCGCGCCCAACCTGCGGCGGCTTGCCGAACGCTCCACCCGCTTTGCACGCTGCTATACCGCCTCGCCCCTCTGCGCGCCCGGACGGGCAAGCTTCATGTCGGGCCAGCTGCCCTCGGTTCACCGGGTCTACGACAATGCCGCCGAATTCGCCTCCGACATCCCCACCTTCGCCCATCACCTGCGCGGCGCGGGCTATCATACCGCCCTGTCGGGCAAGATGCATTTCGTCGGCCCCGATCAGCTTCACGGCTTCGAGGAACGGCTGACGACCGATATCTACCCGGCCGATTTCGGCTGGACCCCCGATTATCGCAAGCCGGGCGAACGCATCGACTGGTGGTATCACAACCTCGGTTCGGTGACCGGCGCGGGCGTGGCCGAAGCCACCAACCAGCTTGACTACGACGACGAGGTCGCCTTTCACGCCGAGGCCAAGATCCGCGATCTGGCCCGCGCGCAGGACGGCCGCCCATGGTGCCTGACGGTCAGTTTCACCCATCCCCACGACCCCTATGTCGCGCGACGCCGGTTTTGGGGCCTCTATGCCGATTGCCCCCATCTCGACCCGGAATGCCCCGATCCCGAGGCGGCGCTGATCGACCCCCATTCGCGCCGGCTGATGGCGGCGAGCGATGCGCCGTCCTTCGCCATCACGCCCGAGGACCGGCGGCGTGCGCGGCGCGGATATTTCGCCAACATCTCCTATATCGACGACCGGATCGGGGCGATCCTTGCGGCGCTGGAGGCCACGCGGCAGGAGGCGGTGGTGGTCTTCGTCTCGGACCACGGCGACATGCTGGGTGAGCGCGGCCTTTGGTTCAAGATGAGCTTCTACGAGGGATCGGCGCGCGTACCCCTGATGATCGCGGCGCCCCAGATGCGCCCGGGAAGAATCGACCGGCCGGTCTCCACACTGGATGTCACGCCCACCCTGTGTGCGCTCGCCGGGGCGTCGATGGACGATGTCATGCCATGGACCGCGGGCGAGGATCTGAGCGCGATGTCGGGCGTGACCGCGGACGGCGGCGGCGCCGACCACGGGCCGGTGGCAATGGAATACGCCGCCGAGGGCAGCGTGGCGCCGATGGTCTGCCTTGTCGACGGTCGCTGGAAATACACCCGCTGCGGGGCCGATCCGGAGCAATTGTTCGACCTTGCCGAGGATCCGCGGGAACTGAACGACCTGCGCGCCCGGGCCGAAGGCCCCGATGCGCCGGCGCCGCTGCGCGAGGCGCTTGCGCGGCTGCGCGTG
Organism: Acidimangrovimonas sp.; assembly: GCA_030147905.1. The sequence goes on along the minus strand of JASBUM010000140.1, from coordinate 655 downwards.
CTCGCCGATGCGCGCTGGGATCTGGAACGCTTCGACGCCGAGGTGCGCCAGTCGCAGGCGCGCCGCCATGTGGTCTATCGCGCCCTGCGCAACGGCGCCTATTACCCGTGGGATTTCCAGCCGCTTCAGCGAGCGTCGGAGCGGTTCATGCGCAATCACATGGACCTCAACCTGCTCGAGGACGCGCGGCGGTATCCGCGCGGCGAACAATAGCCGTCGCGGCATGCGGGGCGCGTGAGCCCCGCGAGTCGCTTCGGGGGCCGCAGGCCGCCCGAGGGAAGACCGAAGCGCAAGCGCTGCGCGGGGGGCGGTTGATGGGGACCCGGGGATCGGCACGTTGCCGGCTGCAGGCCCCGTGCGGGGGCGCCGCCCCCGCGCCCCCGGGATATTTGCGAACGAAAGATGGGGCGGGTCATGCGTTCGGACCCGAAGGCGGCCGCGCAAGGCCCGTTACAAGATCGCGCCGCCTGTGGCGCGTGGACGCCGGGACGCCTTGCGCGCCCGGCCGGAGGCGGGGCATGCCGCGGGCGGGGTCAACCCAGGGCGTAACCGGCGCCGCGCACCGTCCTGACCGGGTCGCTGCCGCCATATTGGCAAAGTGCCTTGCGCAGGCGCCCGATATGGACGTCGACCGTGCGCGTGTCGACATAGATGT
>JASBUM010000133.1 GCA_030147905.1 Acidimangrovimonas sp. | reverse complement strand
GGCTGCGCATTACACCCTGATGGGGGTCGAGACCCTGAGCCTGCGGATGGCACGCCACGTCGCCAACGCCCGGCAGGTCGCCGAATGGCTGGAAAGCGACCCGCGCGTGACCGGCGTCACCTATGCCGGCCTGCCCTCCTCACCATGGCACGCGCGGGCAGACCGCATCTGTCCGCGCGGTGCGGGGGCGCTGTTCACCTTCTCTGTCCGCGGCGGCTATGAGGCGTGCCTCAAGCTTGTCGATACCCTGGAGATCTTCAGCCATGTCGCCAATCTGGGCGATGCGCGCTCGCTCATCATCCATCCGGCCTCGACCACCCACCGCCAGCTCGACACCGAGGCGCAGCGTCGCGCGGGCGCAGCGCCCGAAGTCGTCCGGGTCTCGATCGGGATCGAGGATGCCGAGGATCTGATCGCCGATCTCGACCGGGCTTTGAGCGTCGCGACCGGCAGCACACGGGACTGACATTCGCGCGGAGGGCCTGCGCGCAACCCGGCCACATCGTTGGCCACATCGTTGACGCGCCACCAAGATGCCCGGGCCAGGCCCGCCCGCACGAAATTCAGTGAGGCGCGCCCCCCTCTCCGCGCAGCCCCGGCCCCGACCCGGCCCGCCCGCTTCAGCGCTATCGGAGCGCGAAGACCATGGTCACGCTTGCCCGCACGTCCAGCTCGCCCACCGCGACCGGCACCGCCGAACGCGCAGCGGCAATTCCGGTCTGCATCATCTGGACCGGCGGACTCGACACGCCCTGATCGGTGATCGTCATCAACGGACCGAGCTGCACCCCGGCCGCCTTCGCATAGACCCCGGCGCGCGCGATGGCATCCGCGACCGCCTTGCGGCGCGCCTCGTCGCGCTTGGCCGTGGGATCCGAAAGGGTGAAGCGGATACCCGAGAAGCGGTTGGCGCCGTTTTTCACCACGGTGTCCAGCACAGCCCCCAGCTTGCCCAGCGAGCGCACCCGCACGGTCAGCCGGTCGGTCGCGTCGAAGCCCACGATCTTGGCCGGCTTCCCGCCCGCCGTGTCCTGCCATCGCGGTCCCAGCGAAAGACCGGTGGTCTGGATGTCGCGCGCATCGATCCCGATGGCGCTGAGCCCGGCCATCACCTCGCCCAGCCGGGTGGAGTTGCGCGCCATGGCCTCGGCCGCCGTGGTCCCTTCGGTGGCGACGCCGAGCGTCACCACCGCCTCGTCGGGGTGCGTATGCACCACGCCTTCGCCGGTGACGGTGATATGCGCCGTTGGGCCGAGCGTCGGTGCGGGCGCAGGCGCGACCGGGACGGCGGCAGCCGGGGTCTGCACCGCTTTCGGGGTCGCGTTCGAGACGGAATTCGGGGCCGACACCTCCGACCGGGCGTCGGCCAGAGCCAGCCCCGGCTGCGCGGCGGCCAGCGCGAGTACGGTCAGGGTCATTCGAATCATCGCTCACTCCTGCCTGCCCCCTGCCGGATCGACCGGCGACACCCCAGGGACCGCCTCCCTTCTAGGCGATTTCCGCCCGTCGCGAAATGCGCGACTTGACTGAAAGCACACGACAGCTATCGAATCCGTGATATTGCTGGCCCATGACGCCGCGCTTGCTTCTCGATCTGTCACCCGATGGCATCGGCCTTCATCACCGCCCCGACGGCGGGGCATGGCTTGCACTGGGGCTGATCGCGCTTGACGCCGCGGATCTTGCGGATCGGCTGGCAGGGATGCGGGCGGCGGCGGAGGCTGCGCATTCGACTGACGGCGGGTGCGCCGGCACGGCAATCGTTCTGCCCCGTGCCCAGATCCGGTATCTGAGCGTGAGAGAAGGGCCAGAAGCCGCGCGGATCGACGAGAGCGCATGCGAATCCCGTGCCGCCGCTGCGCTCGAGGGGCAGACGCCCTATGCGCTGGCGGATCTTGCCCTGGACTGGCTACGCCACGACGGGCAATTGATGATCGCCGCCACCGCCCGGCAGACCCTGGCCGAGGCCGAACGATTCGCCTGCCGGCACGGGTTCACACCGGCGTGTTTCGTTAGCCGCCCTCCACCCGGTGCCTTCGCCCGCACCCCTGTTTTCCTGATCGGGCCCGCAAACACAGACCATCCGTGGCGCGCTGCCCTGCGCAGCGGCCTCACGCCCCTGCCCCCGGCCGCGCGCGCATCGGGCGATGCGGACGGCAGCCGACCGGCGCCCGATGCGCTGCCCCCGTTCGAGCGGCGCATCCGCCTGGCGCGGATCACCGCCGAAACGCTGGAGGGCCTGCCCCCGTCGGCAAAAAGCGTACCGCCGCCGCGCGAACGCGAAACGATCCGTGTCACCGCGCTCGGCCTTCCCGAATTCGGCAGCCTGCGGCCCACGGAGGCGAAGGCGGAACCGGATGACGCGCCGGCGCGCGCACCGGCTGCACCGCACCGGGCCGGAGCGCGCCTGTCTTCGGCAGACGCCAACACCCAGGCGGATCTCCCTGCGCATGCCTCCCTTGATGCCGGCAAGCCCGCCGCCCCGGCGCCGGACGATGATGGTGCGCGCACGGCGCCACAGGCCGGGGCGCCACAGGCCGGGACGGTACAGGCCGGCGCGGTACAGCCGGGGGCGGTACGGCCGGCCGATATGCCCGCCGATGCGCCGGCACCGGCCGCTGTCAGCCCCGACCTGGGCGCGGCGCAGAGGGAATCAGCGCCGGCGGACGGTGACGGTGCCCCCCCCCCGGAGGCCCGCTCCGAAGCGCCGGACGGTACCGTCGCGCCGCCGGACGGGGCCGGCTCGTCCGCCACTGCCGCACGGCGATCCGACCCGGACCCGGCGGCCACGCTGACCGTCCGTTCTGCGCGCGGCGGATCTTCAGCGGGGCACCCCGCACCCCCGGCGCCGACACTCGGGATCCCGGCCAAGCGGTCACCGGCGGCGACCGTTTCCCCGGCTATGCGCATCGACGATTCCGGGAGGTCCGCTTCCGCCAAACCGGCGCGGCCCCCAGGATCTTCGCGATACCGGGAAGTCCGGGTCGTCGCGATCGGTCTGGCCGTGGTCGTGCTGCTGGGCCTCGCCGCGGTCGCGACGACATGGCTGGGCGGCGGCGCGACGGGCAACGGCGCCCTGTCGCCTGCGACCCCGCCGCACGCGGGTTCGGCCGCGGCCACGGACGGGGGCGCCGGTCGGCGCGCGGCATTGGGGCGGATACAGCCGGCGGGCGCGGCCGACACCCAGGCGACGGCACCCGCGCCGGCCGGGCCGCGACCGGATGCGACCCGATCGGCCGACGCCGCATCGGGCATCGCCCCCGATGCAGGTCCCGACAAGGCCCCCGACATGGGCAACGGCACAGGAACAGACGCGGTCGCAGCCACCGGCAACCCGTCACCCGCGTCGGAGCCGGCAAAGACCGGGGCCAAGGCTGACGAAACTGCTCGCCGCACGACGGCTGAGGCTTCCGGGCAGGCCCGGGCGCCTTCCATGCCGCAGGCCCAGAGCGGCGACGGCGCCGCCGCAGCAGGCCGCGCGATCGCGGTGGTCTTCCGACTTCCCGTGCTGGGAACCCCGGCGCCGACCGATTCGCTTGTTTCGCTAAGCCTCGCTGCCGTCGATCCGCGGATCGACCCGGCCACGGCATCCGGGCTTCCGGCCCCGCGCATGCCGGGGCCGCCCCCTGCATCATCGCCGCGGCAAGGCCCGGGCGGAGCGGAAGCCGGTCCCGCGCGCGCGCCTCCGGCGCTCCGCCCCGTGCCGCGCCCCGTACCGCGGCCCGCGCCGCCGTC
>JASBUM010000130.1 GCA_030147905.1 Acidimangrovimonas sp. | reverse complement strand
CGTCAACCGTCTGGCGGTAGATCCGGCGGCGCTTGACGCCGGCGCGGTAGACGGTCAGGAAAGAGGACAGCCCTTCCTGCCAGGCGGCACGCAGGCCGGAGCGGATCGGGCGGGTGGTCATATCGGCATAGGTCATGTCATTGCCTCGTCGGTTCATCCGCGGGGCATCCGGCCCCGCCTTCGGTTCATCCGCGAGGCATGCGCCTCGCCGTTCGTCATCTCGTTGCGGGCTTGGTGCCTCGCGTTGACCTCAAGATAAGCGAATGCTGCGGCCGCACAACGGCCCATTGTTCAATGCCGCCATGCAGCAAGTGCATAACCAATGCTGACCTATTTTTCGGCGTTCGCGGGCGGCGGCTGCCGAAATCGCGTGCAGGAAGGAAACGGGCCTTGCCCTTGGCGCGCGGGGCCTCCAAACAGGATGCGGCACGCGGGACGGGCAATAACAGGCCACGGGCGTTGGCCGCCTGGTCGGGATGCGCGGAAGACGGAGGATAGGATGGCTGTCACCAAGGAATCGATCGCGACCGAATTGCGCCGGCTGACGCTTCCGGGCGGCGGCGATCTGATCTCGCGCGATCTGCTGCGCGCGCTGAGCGTCGAGGATGGCGTGGTGCGTTTCGTCGTCGAGGCGCCGGACCCGGAGGCGGCCCGCAAGCTGGAGCCGGTCGTCAACGCGGCCGAGGAACTGTTGCGCCGCATGTCCGGGGTGCGTGACGTCAAGGTGGTCCTGACCGCGCAGGCCGCCGGACGCGGGGCCGGTGGAGGTGCTGGCGCCGGGGCGGCCGGTGCCGGTGGGGGCGGTGCCTGGGCGGGCGCGCCGCCGAAGCTGACCATCGGCGGCCATCCGACCCCGCAGCAGGGTGGGCCGCAGAAGGTTTCGGGCGTTGACCGGATCCTCGCCATCGCCTCGGGCAAGGGCGGGGTGGGCAAGTCCACCGTCGCATCGAACCTTGCGGTGGCGCTGGCGCGTCAGGGCCGGCGGGTGGGTCTTCTCGATGCCGATATCTACGGCCCCTCGCAACCGCGGATGATGGGCGTCACCACGCGGCCGGAGGCGCCCGACGGCAAGGTCATCGTGCCGCCGCAGGCGCACGGGGTGACGATGATGTCGCTGGGACTTCTGCTGAAGGAGGATCAGGCGGTGATCTGGCGCGGCCCGATGCTGATGGGGGCGCTGCAACAGCTTCTGACCCAGGTCGCCTGGGGTCGGCTCGACGTCCTGATCGTCGATCTGCCGCCGGGAACGGGCGATGTGCAGCTGACGCTGGGGCAGCGCGCGCAGGTCACGGGGGCGATCGTGGTATCGACGCCTCAGGACGTGGCACTGCTTGATGCCCGCAAGGCGATCAACATGTTCCAGACGATGAAGACGCCAGTGCTGGGGCTGATCGAGAACATGTCGTCCTATGTCTGTCCCAATTGCGGGCATGAGGCGCATATCTTCGGCCATGGCGGCGTCGCCCAAGAGGCGCGACGCCTCGGGGTGCCGCTGCTGGGCGAGATCCCGCTCAGCCTCGATGTCCGGCTGGCAGGCGATTCCGGCACGCCCGTGGCGGCTGGCGACGGCCCGATCGCCGAGGCCTACGCCCGGCTGGCCGAGCGTCTGGTGGCAGGCGGCATGGCCTGACTCCGTCCCGGGCGCTCGGCGGCGCCCGGCGCAGGCGACACGCTGGCGATGGCCGGCCGCCGGAGGCGGCGCTCGGGCCGTATCACGGGCTGGCCGCGCGCCGATCCCTGGCGCCCTTGGCGCCGGACGGCTGCATCAGGGCGGAAATTCTCGGCAAAATTCGGCCCATGGGACCGCATGGAACCGGCAACCGTCGGCGAGCCGACGGGCTGCACACGGCGAATCACGCCGCCGTGGGCGGCATTTTGCGGAGTGATTCGCGCCCTTTTCTCCCCTTTGCGCATGAAATTGCTGATCTGGACGACGAGGTCGGGGGCTGGCTTGGCATCCGCCGGGATTTCATGGGAAATTTCTTTCTGCGCGGCCGGGATCAACATGTGGCCTTGATTTCCATCCGCGACACTAGTGGTTGCGCATATCTTGAAGATTTTTGCGCTCCTGTGGGATTTCTCCGGGTCAGGCGACGTGTCTGTCCCAAAGAAAACCGTTGCGTCCCATGAATTCCCATGTCATCCCTTTATGCATGATGAAGCGGGACGGAAAGAGACAAAGATCTCCACAAGTTCTGGGCAGGAATCATACAGGCACCCGCCT
>JASBUM010000118.1 GCA_030147905.1 Acidimangrovimonas sp. | reverse complement strand
CCATCGACGGCCCCGGCACCACGAACGGCTAGCTCCATCGCATCCCGTGCGGCGGCCTCGTCGAAGGGGAAGCCCAGGGCTTGGGCACTGCGCGCCATCCGTGCCAGATGCAGCGCGCCGCGGCGAAATCCCTCTGCGGGGACGAAGCGCAGCGTCTCGATCAGTTCGAGACCATGGCGCGCGGCGTCATCGAGGTGGCGAAACGCGTCTTCCACAGGGCTTCCTCGTATTCGGAATGCGCGGTGCTGTCATAGACTATACCGCCACCGACATTCAGCCGCACCATGCCGTCGCCGGCAAGGACCAGTGTGCGGATGGCCACGTTGAAGGCCATCCTGCCATCGGGCGCGATCCAGCCGACGGCACCGCAATAGGCGCCCCGCGGGGCGGGTTCGAGACTGCGGATGATTTCCATCGCGCGGATCTTGGGCGCCCCCGTCACCGATCCGCAGGGAAACAGCGCGGCGAACAGCCCCCGCAGATCCCAGCCGGGACAGAGCTGCGCCACCACGCGCGAGGTCATCTGATGCACGGTGGCAAAGCTCTCGACGGCAAAGAGTTCGGGCACCCGGACCGATCCGATCGTGCTGACGCGCGACAGGTCGTTGCGCAGCAGATCGACGATCATCAGGTTCTCGGCCCGGTTCTTGGGATCGGCCGCCAGCGCCGCGCGGCGCGCCGCGTCAGGCCCGGGCTCGGCTTCGCGCGGGGCGGTTCCCTTCATCGGGCGGGTCTCGATGGTCCCCTCGGCATCCACCTCGAAGAACAGTTCGGGCGAGCGCGACAGAAGGACTGGCCCCCCCAGATCCACCAGCGCGCCATGCGCCACCGGCTGATGCGCGGCCAGCGCATGATAGAGCGCGCGCGCCGTTCCCCGTGCCCGCGCGACCAGAGGAAAGGTCAGGTTGGCCTGATAGATGTCGCCGGCACAGATCAACGCATGCACCGCGTCGAAGGCCTCCCGGTAGCGGGCGAAATCCCACCGGGGTTCGAAATCCGAAAAGCCGGCCTCGGCGATCTCGTTGTCGGTGGGCATGTCGCCGGGATCGGGCGCGCGCGGGGCGTCGAAGACACCGAATTCCATCAGCGGCTCGGATCCCCCCGGCGGCAGCAGCGGTGCAAGCCGGTCGGTCAGCGGATAGCCAAGTTCGTAGCTGGCGTAACCCGCCAGCCACCGGCCGCTGGCGCGCGCCCGTTCCATCGCGGCAAAACCCGCCTCGAGCGCGGTCGGCTCCCGCACCCGGATGACCTCGGAGGGTTCGGCGAAAAGCGTCCCCGTGCCCAACGGGCCGCGATCGAAAAGCACCTGCGCATCCCTTTGCGCCGTCATCACGGCCTTCCTTCCTGCCCGGCCCGTCTCGCCCGCCCGGCCGGCGGGCCGTGGCCGGCTGCGGCTGGTCGCGCGACATGTCTCAGAATCCGCTGTCGCCTTCAAGCGGCCGTATGCACCCCGCGCCGCACCCCCGCACGGTTGACGCGCGCGCCGTCGCGGGTGTATCGCTGCGGCGCAGAAACGGTGGCGAAGAAACGGTGGGGCGACCGGGCCGGGGTCGGCGTGCCCCATGCCGTTACCGCCACGGCGACCTCGGAGGCAGCGAGATGCGGGACTTGCACGAAATCGCGACCATGGCCGAGCTTCGGCAGGAAATCGACGCCTTCGATCGGCTCCTCGTAGCCCAGCTTGCGCGGCGCACGGCGATGATCGATCGCGCGGTGATGCTCAAGCAGCGCGAATCCATGCCGGCGCGGATCGACGCGCGGGTCGAGGCGGTGGTGGCCAATGTACGCACCGAAGCCGAGCGTCTGGGCTGGGATCCCGCGCTTGCCGAGCGTATGTGGCGGGCGATGATCGAATGGTCGATCGCCCGCGAGGAACGTGTCCTGGGAGGCAGCACCGGCGGCGCCCCCGCGTCCTGACGCCCCCGCTTTCCGGCCGGCGGGCCGGCCCGTCCTGCGGCCCCCGCCCCCCCCCCCGGGGCCAGACGACACCGCGCGACAGATCACGCCGCGGCGCACCGATGGCCGGGCGATGCACGCGGCGTGCACTTTGTCAAATCACTTGACCGCGCGCGCCGCCTCGGGATCAAGTGATCCTGCCCAGGGGCATCGGCGGGGGAACCGGCGCACCCGGAACTTTCGCAGGACCCATCCGCAACGACCGACGGCGGACGTCGGATCGCGCGTCACCGGCCGGCCGGTGCGGCAAGCGGGCGCATCACGCGAAGGGAGCGGAACATGGCTGACGAAAACGGAAGGCACGAAGGGGGCGTGAAATATCACGTCCCGGGCGCTGAATATTTCGAACAGCGCCTTCTCAAGCGACACGCGGGCGTATTCTCTCTATGGGCGCTGGGGGTGGGCGCCGTCATCTCGGGCGATTTCTCGGGCTGGAATCTCGGCTTTGCGGTCGGCGGCTGGGGCGGCATGTTCGTCGCCACCGTCATCATCGCCGTCATGTATCTCGGCCTGACCTATTCGATCGCCGAGATGAGTCCGGCGCTGCCGCACACCGGCGGCGCCTATTCCTTTGCCCGCACCGCCTTCGGACCCTGGGGCGGATTCATCACCGGGATCGCGGAGAACATCGAATATGTGCTGACCCCGGCGGTGGTGGTCTATTTCATCGGGACCTACATGACCCAGATCACCGGCACCCCGGACGCCTGGCAGCCGCTGTGGTGGCTGGCGGGCTACGTGGTCTTCGTCGGGCTGAATGCGCGGGGCGTGGCGCTGTCGTTCAGGGTGACGGTGGTCGTGACGCTGATCGCCATCGCGATCCTGGTCTTCTTCCTGCTCAGCGCGCTTCTGTCGGGGCAGTTCGACTTTTCCCGCTGGGCGATGAACGTGGGCGCCGACGCGCAGGGCAAGGCGGTCAAGCTCGCCGATGGCGGCGGCGCGTTCCTGCCCTTCGGCATCAAGGGGATCTTCGCCGGCCTGCCCTTCGCGGTGTGGCTGTTTCTCGCGATCGAGCAGCTACCCCTGGCCGCCGAGGAATCGGTCGATCCCAAGCGCGACATGCCGCGCGGCATCATGCTGGGCATGTTCACCCTGATCGGGCTGGGTTTCCTCGTGCTCATCATCAACCCGGCCATTCCCGGCGGCGCCTTCGCCTACGGCACCTCCGGACAGCCGATCCTCGACGGTTTCGCCGCGATCTACGGCGCCGGCTGGGCCAAGCTTCTGGCGCTTTTCGCGGTGGCGGGGCTGGTGGCCAGCTTCCACTCGATCATCTTCGCCTTCGGGCGGCAGATCTATTCGCTGAGCCGCGCGGGCTATTTCCCGCATTTCCTCTCGGTCACCCATGGCGAGCACAAGACGCCGAACGTCGCGCTCTACGCCGGGGCGGTGGTCGGCTTTCTGGTGATGCTGGTGACCTGGTTTGCCGAGGGCGGCGAGGCGGCGGGCACCTTCATCGGCGGCACGCTTCTGAACATGGCGGTCTTCGGCGCGATGTTCTCCTACCTGCTGCAGGGGCTGACCTTCCTGCGGCTGCGCAGCCGCTTCCGCCATATCGAGCGGCCCTATCGCAGCCCCTTCGGCCGGCTCGGCGCCTCGTTGACGGTGATCATCGCGATCGTGACGATCATCTTCCAGCTTGCCGATCCGCTCTACCGACAGGGGGTGATCGGGGTGGCGATCTGGTATGCGCTGGCGATCATCTACTTCGCGGTCTACGGGCGCAACACGCTGGTCTATTCGCCGGAAGAGGAATTCGCGGTCCGGCAGCGTGAGGGCGCGGGCGGCACCGGCGCGGGCTGAACCCGCCGGTGAACGCGGCTGCCGGCTGCCGGTGGTACGGATGCGCCGGCAGCCGCGGAAAGCCGCAACGCCATCCCGGCGCGCCATTCGATGGGCGCGCCGGGCGTGGTCATCCTGCGTCCCGCTCCATGATCCATTCGACCTCGGGCGCGGGGACGAAGCGCCACTTGCGCAGGGGCCCGGCCATGACGTTGAGGTAATACATCTCGAAGCCGTGGGGGGCGCCGCAGGGATGATGACCGCGGGGCACCAGGACGACCTCGCCGTCGGCGACGGCCATGGTCTCGTCGAGGCTTCGGTCGTCGGTATAGACGCGCTGGATGCCGAAGCCCGAGGCCGGGTTGAGCCGGTGGTAATAGGTCTCCTCGAGATAGGTGATGCGGGGGTAGTCGTCCTCGTCGTGGCGATGGCTGGGGTAGGAGGACCAGTGGCCGGCCGGGGTGAAGACCTCGGTCACCAGCAGGCTGTCGCAATAATCCTCGGCCTCCATGGCGATGTTGTTGATGTGACGGGTATTGGTGCCCTTTCCGCGTTCGGTCAGGGTGATGCCGTCCGGGCCGATGCGGCGCGCAGCATGTCCGCCCCGCCCCGGAGCCGAGCAGACGGCGAGTGTGCAGTCGGTCTCGGCGGTGGCCTCCCACTCGGTGCCGTTCGGCAGGTAGAGGCAATGCGGCGGGGTCTTCTCGAAGACGTCCATCCGTGCACCGAGCACGCCCCAGTCGCGTCCGGCGCCCCGCAGCCTGGTCTTGCCCTCGACGACGACGAGGATCACCTCGCGGCGGCCGGTCGCCTCGGCCGCCGTCTCGCCGGCCCGCAGCCGGTAGAGGCTGAAGCCGACATGGCGCCAGCCGGCCGATTGCGGGGTGATCTCATGCACCTTGCCATGGGTGCCGAATGGCTTGCGCAGAAGTTCGGGCATCAGGGTCCTCCCGGGATCAGGCCGGCGGCCGCGGCGTCGGCTTTCAGGGCCTTCAGGCCCAGCGTCTGGTATTGAAGGGGGTTGCGCTGTTCGGGGTCCTGCTCGGCCTCGATCACGATCCAGCCGGTGTAGCCTGCCGCCTTCAGCAGCGCCATGAGCGGCGCGAAGGCCACCCCGCCCTCGGGGTCGCCGGGCACGGTGAAGACGCCGGCGCGCACTGCATCCATGAAGGACAGCTCCGCCTCGCGGACCCGGGCCATGACCGCCGGGCGCACGTTCTTGGCATGGACGTGGCGCACGCGGCCGGCATGCCGGGCCAGCACCGGCGCGGGATCGGCGCCGTCGCCGCCGAAATAGCAATGCCCCGTATCGAACAGCAGCCGGGTCGCGGGGCCGGTCGCGGCCATGAAGGCGTCGATCTCGGCCGGCGTCTCGACCACCGTGCCCATGTGGTGGTGATAGACAAGCTCGATCCCCTGCGCGGCGGTGAAGGCGGCGAGCGCCTCGACCCGGGCGCCGAAGGCACGCATTTCATCGGCGTCCAGCACCGGCTTGCGCGATAGCGGCAGCGCCCGGCCCTGGACCGAATTGGAGGTCTCGCAGGCGATGCAGACCGAGCAGCCGTTGTGCTTCAGCCTGTCGAGATGGGGCTGGATCGCCGCCTGTTCCTCGGCCAACGGACGCGCCAGAAGGTTGAGCGAATGCCACCCCGAGACGAAGGCCAGTCCGTGGTCGCCCAGCAGCCGGCGCAGCGCTTCGGGCTCCTGCGGCCAGCGGTGGCCGTTCTCGATCCCGTCAAAGCCGATCGCCGCGGCCTCGGTCAGGATCTGTTCGGTCGGGATGTGGGCGCCGAGGCTGGGGTCGTCGTCATTGGCCCAGGCGATCGGATTGGTGCCGAAGCGGATCATCGTCTTTCCTCGATCTTCAGGTTGCCGGCCCCGGTCTTCCGGTCCGGCCGGGGGTTTCAGTTCGCCACGCGCCGCCGCGCGGCATTTTCGGCGTAACGCCTGCGCGCCGCCTCGAGCCGTGGCGCCTCGCCCGCCTGCGGCACGGCGACGTCCCACCAGGCGCCGCCCGCGCCGGTGCCCGGCGCCGCGTCGGTGTCGATGACGATCACGCTGGGGATGTCGCGGCCGCGCGCCTCGGCGATCTTGGCCTCGAGTTCCGCGATATCGGCCGCCTTTTCGGCATGCGCCCCCATCGATGCGGCATGTGCGACGAAGTCGATCTCGGGCTGCACCTCGACATTCGAGTCCCTGTACAGGTTGTTGAACTCGGCCCCGCCGCATTCGATCTGCAACCGGTTGATGCAGCCGTATCCGCGGTTGTCGGTCAGCACGATGGTGAAGGGCACGCGCCGCATCACGGCGGTGGCAAGCTCCGAGTTGGCCATCATGTAGGAGCCGTCGCCGACGAAGCAGATCACCTCCTTCTCCGGGGCGGCGAGCTTGATGCCCATCGCGCCCGCAACCTCGTATCCCATGCAGGAATAGCCGTATTCCATGTGGTAGCCACCGGCGGCGGCCTGCCACAGCACCTGCAGCGCGCCGGGCATGGTGCCCGCGGCGCACATCACCACGGTCCGGTCGGTGGCGACCCGCTGCACCGCGCCGATCACCTGGGCATCGGTCGGCAGGCCGTTGGTCGCGGGCGCTGCGGTGACCATCGCCACGGCCTCGTGCCATTCACGGCGCCCGGCCGCATCGAACGCGGGCGCGGCATGGCTGCCGAGCACGTCCGACAGTTTCGACAATACCACCCGTGCGTCGCCCACCAGCGCCACCGCGCCATGCTTGGTGGCGTCGTAGCCGTGAAGGTTGATCGACACGAGCCGGCATTCGGGATTGGCGAAGGCCGTCCAGCTTGCGGTGGTGAAGTCCTGAAACCGCGTGCCGACCCCGATCACCAGATCCGCGCGCGCGCACAGTTCGTTGGCGCAATCCGACCCCGTCACTCCGGGCGAGCCGAAGTTGCGCGGATCGTCCCAGCCATTGGCGCCCTTGCCGGCCTGGGTCTCGACGAAGGGGATGTTGTGGGTGTCGGCGAAGCGCGCCAGCGCGTCTTCCGCGCCGGAATAGATCACCCCGCCGCCCGAGACGATCACCGGCGCGCTGGCCCGGCGGATCAGCGCGGCCACCTCCGCGACTTCGCGCGGGTCGGGTTCGGGCCGCCTGATCCTCCAGACCCGCGGCACGAAGAAGCCCTCGGGGTAGTCATGGGCCTCGGCCTGCACATCCTGGCAGAAGGCCAGGCAGACCGGGCCGCAATTGGCCGGGTCGGTCATCACCGAGAGCGCCCGCGGCAGGCAGGTGAGCAGATGCTCGGGCCTCGTGATCCGGTCGAAATAGCGCGTGACCGGGCGGAAGGCGTCATTGGCGCTGACCGTTCCGTCGTCGAAATCCTCGATCTGCTGCAGCACCGGGTCGGGGCGGCGGCTGGCGAAAACGTCGCCCGGGATCAAGAGCACCGGCAGGCGGTTGACATGGGCCAGAGCGGCCGCCGTCACCATGTTGGTGGCCCCCGGCCCGATCGACGATGTCACCGCCATCGCACGTTTGCGTTTCTTCGTCTTCGCATAGGCGATCGCCGCATGGGCCATGGTCTGCTCGTTCTGTCCGCGCCAGGTGGGCAGCGCGTCGCCGATCCCGTGCAACGCCTCGCCCAGCCCGGCCACGTTGCCATGGCCGAAGATCGCCCAGACCCCTTCGATGAACCGCTCCCCCTCCTCGGTCGTCTGCACGCTCAGCCAGCGCACCATGGCCTGCGCCGCGGTCAGCCGGATCGTTCCAGTCATGCCATCCTCCTCCGTCTGCCCGAACCGCGAAATCGGCTCCGCTTTCGCCGAACAGCTCATTGCGCTGCCGTCCGCGCGTCGGCCCGCGCCTCGTCCCAGATGGCGCAGAGCCGTCCGTAGCGGCCCGCCATCCCGGCCACCGCCTCGGCATCCGTCATCTGGCCCCCCAACCACGACCGCGCCACCTCGCCGAAGATCGTCCGCCCGACGGCAAAGCCCCGCACCAGGTCAAACCGTGCCGCCTGGGCGAAGCTCGCCGCGAGTTCAGTCTCGGGCGCGTCCAGGCCGAGCACGACGATGCCGCGGGTATGGGCATCGTGTTCCTCGATCGCCGCAATCGCATTCTGCCATGCCGCCCTGGACTTCATCGGCTCCAGCTTCCACCAGTCGGGATAGACGCCCGCGGCATAGAACTGACGGATCAGCGTGGCCGTGGTCGTGTCGTCCACCGGACCGACCTTCGAGGGGATGAGCTCCAGCAGGAATTCCAGCCGGTTGCGCCGCGCCGCAGTGAACAGCCGCTTGACCGTCGCCTCCTGATCGGCGCGCATGGCCGCATCGTCGTCGGGGTGGCAGAAGCACAGGACCTTGATCACGTTCTCCCGCGGCCATTCGACCAGCGCCCCGCAATCGGGGCCGAGCGCCGGCTCCAGCGTCAGCGGCCGCGAGCCGGGCCATTCGCAGGGCCGCCCGATCCACAGCCCCGAACCCGATGCCCGGTGCAGCGCCTCGCGCCCGATCCGGTCGTCGCACAGGATCCCGTAACCGCCCCGCCCCGCCTGCACCCGCAGCGCGGCCTCGAGGCAGAGCGTCTTGAACGCCCCGCCCTTGCCGGGCGTGTAGCCCGCCATCTCCTCGAGCTGGGCGCGGTGATCGAAGGCGAAGACCCGCATCGTCGATCCGTCGCCCGCGTGCGGGCTGCGGCGATTGGTGGCCCAGTGGAGCTGCTCCAACTCGGCGTCATTGCGCAGATCGGCGCGTACCACCCCGCGACGCAGGAAAAACTCGAGCTCCTCCAGCGACGGATAGGCGGGCGTGCAGCCGTGGCGGCTGACCGCGAGCGCTCCGCAGGCATTGGCGTATTCCAGCGCCTTCGGCCAGGCCTCGCCGTCGAGCCAGCCCTTCAGGAGCCCCGCCATGAAACCGTCGCCGGCCCCCAGAACGTTGAAGACCTCGATCGGGAAGCCCGGGCCGGTCTGGCCGTCGTCGAGGCTGGCCGGGATCGCCCCCGGAAACGCCACCGCCCCCATGGGACCGCGCTTGCACACCAGGGTCGCGCCCGACACCGCGCGCACCGCGCGCAGCGCCTCCAGCGTGTCGGTCGAGCCCCCGGCGATATGGAACTCCTCTTCCGTGCCCACGATCAGGTCGAAGAGATGCAGCGTCGCCTGCAGCCGGGTCGTCACCGACGCGCTCTCGACATAGCGGCTCTCGCCCTCGCCGTGGCCGGCCACCCCCCACAGGTTCGGCCGGTAGTCGATGTCGAGCGCGGTCTGAACGCCGTTGGCGCGTGCGATGGTCAGCGCCTTGAGAACCGCCGCCTCGGTCTGGCGGTGGCTCAGATGCGTCCCCGTCGCCACCACCGCCCGGGCCGAGCCGATGAAGGCGGGATCGATGTCGTCCTCGCACAGCGCCATGTCCGCGCAGTTCTCGCGGTAGAAGATCAGCGGGAACCGCTCGCGGTCGCGGATGCCGAGGATCACCAGCGCCGTCAGCCGCTCGGGATCCGTCTTCACCCCGGCCACATCCACCCCGTGGCGAACCAGCTCCTCGCGGATGAACCGGCCCATGTGCTCGTCGCCCACACGGGTGATCAGCCCGGCTCGCAGACCCAGCCGCGCCGCACCGCAGGCCATGTTCGTCGGCGAGCCCCCGATGTATTTCTCGAAAGACCCCATGTCCTCGAGACGCCCCCCGACCTGCCCGCCGTAAAGATCAACCCCCGCCCGGCCGATCGTGATCACGTCAAGGGGCTTCATCATGGCCACCCTCGGCGTCGCGATAGAGCGCGGGTTTCGCAATCATCTCGATGTCGCGTACCTCGCCTGTCGCCGCGGCCGCGATCCCTGCATCGGACACGACCTGTATGGCATAGCCGTCCCAGGCGCTGGGACCCGACGCCCCCCCTGCCCCGGCTGCGGCGATCCAGTCGGCGAATTCGCGGTCGTAGGCCGTGACGAAACGCTCGCGCCAGTCCGCGGGCACGCGACCGCTGAAGCTGTCGCCCGCCTTGACCACGACATGGTTCGCCTCGGCAAGCTCGGCAGTGCCGCGCTCTGCCGAAATCTCGCCCCGGATGTCGTATCCATAGCCGATGTTGACGGAAACCTCGATCGTCACCAGCGCGCCGCCCCGCATCTCGAGGACACCCAGGATCGGGTCGCGGAGGTTGCCACCGACCGAATTCTTTCGCCCGGCCAGAACGCGGATCCGGGCGACCTCGTCATTCAGCAGCCAGCGAGCGACATCGAAGTCGTGGACCATCGTGTCGGCCACCGCCATGTCGTCGGAATAAAGCCCCTCGGGTACCGACGCGTTCCGATGCGCGGAATGGAACATCAATGGAGCACCGATGACCCCCGAGTCCACGACCGCCCTGAGCCGGGCATAGGCCGCGTCGTAGCGGCGCATATACCCCACCTGGACGAGTCGGCGGCCGAAAGCGACCTCGGCCTCGATCACCCTTACGCAGGCATCCTGAGAGGTGGCCAGGGGCTTCTCGCAGAACACCGGCTTGCCGGCGGCGATGCAGTCCAGAAGCTGTTCCTCATGCGCCGGTCCCCATGAGCAGATCACCACGGCCTGCACCTTGTCCGAGGCGATCAGGGCCTGCGGGGTGTCGAACACCTCGGCCCCCGCCGGCGCGGCCCGCGTGGCGCGGTCGCGGTCGATGTCGCTGACCGCGACCACCTCGGCCCCCGACAGCACCTTTGTCAGACGGCGGATGTGGTCCTGACCGATCATCCCCGTCCCGATGACACCAACTTGCAGGTTCATTTCGTCTCCCAGAATTTGTCGATGTAGCGCTGCATCTCGGTGCGCATGAACTTGCCCGACTCGTCGGCCTTCTCTTCCCAGGCGAAGACGCAGGCCGTCATGATCCCGTCGAAGCCGACCTCGTGAAGCGTGCGGTAGAAATCGTCCCAGGGCACCTCGCCCTGCCCGATGTTCAGGTGCTGGTGCACCCGCGCCGCCGAGCCCGGCGGGTTGATGATGTAGCGCAGCCCCGAGCTGGCCTTGTGGTTGAAGGTGTCGGCGATGTGCACATGGGCCAGAACGTCGGCGCATTCGCGCAGCATCGCCACCGTGTCATCGCCGAAATAGAAGGTGTGCGGCGTGCAGTAGAGAAACTTGACGCGGTCGGAATTCACCGTGCGGATCAGGTCGACCGAGGGCTGCAGCGTCTCGACCCAATCTTCCGGATGCGGCTCGATATGCAGGTTGACGCCCTCGCTCTCGAGGATCGGGACGAGCTCTTCCATCGAGCGCCACCACGCATCCTCGCAGGCCTCGATCATCGAGCCGGTGTGGCAGCAGTAGCAGCTGCCCTTGTCGGGATGCGGGCCGCGACCGAACTCGCTGTTCACCGTGTCCACGCCCATCTCGACCGCGATCTCGATGGCGCGCTTCCAGTGGCGCATGGCAGCCTGTCGCTCGCCCTCGTCGTTCGAGGCCCAGCGATACATCGGCAGAAGGCTGGCGATGCCGACCCCGCTGTCGCTCAGCGCCTTCTTGAAGCTCCTGATCCGGTCCGGAAACACCCGCGGCGCCTTGAACCATTCGAGGAAATCCCCGCGCGGGCTCAGCTCGATCCACTCGTAGCCCAGTTCGGCCACCTTCGAGGGCAGCTGTTCGAGGCTCAGGTGGCGGTGCATGAACGGGTCGAGCGCGATCTTCATTTCGTCGTTCCTTTGTGCTGCGGGCCTTCACGCGTCGCTCAAGCGCTGCGTCCGGCCGCTTTCGACCGCCCGGAGTGCCGCCTCCGCAAGTTCCAGCGCCCGCAGCCCGTCCGTGCCGGTGGTCGGCGGTGGGTCGCGCCTGATGAGTGCGCCCACGAAGGCCGCGATCTCGCCGGCATAGGCGGCGACGTAGCGATCCATGAAGAAGTTCATCAGCGGCGGACGCTGATAACCCTGCTCCGTCGCGATCTCGATATTTGCCGCCCGGTGGTTTTCGGCGCGGACCGATCCGAGGCTTCCATGAACCTCGATCCGTTGATCGTATCCATAGGTGGCGCGGCGGCTGTTGGTGATCGTGCAATGCTTGCCCGAAGCGGTGGTGAGGATCACGTTGACGCTGTCATAGTCCCCGAGGCGCGCGATCGCGGGATCGGTCAGGACCGAAGCGGCGGCCTGAACGGTGACGATCTCTTCGTCGAGGAGCCAGCGCGCCACGTCGAAATCGTGAATCGTCATGTCTCGGAAGATCCCGCCCGAGCGACCGATGTAATCATGGGGCGGCGGAGCCGGATCGCGCGAGGTCAGCGTCACCATCTCGACCGTGCCGATCCTCCCGGTGTCGATGGCGTGTTTGAGCGCCATGAAATCCGGATCGAAGCGACGCTGAAATCCGATCATGAGCGTGGCCTTCGTCTGGTCGACGACCGCCAGGCAGCGGCGCACGCGCTCCGGATCGAGATCCACCGGCTTCTCGCAGAAGATTGCCTTGCCGGCCTTGGCGAATTTCTCGATCAGCTCCGCATGGGTGTCGGTCGGCGTGCAGATCACCACCGCATCGACATCGTCCGAAACCGCGATCTCGTCGATGCCGCGTAGATCGCACCCGTGGCGGTCCCGAACCGCCCGGGCCAGTTCGGCCACCGGCTCGGCGATCGCGACCAGTTCGGCGCCGGCAACCGCGTCCACGGCGCGGGCGTGAACCTGGCCGATGCGGCCCGCCCCCAAAATTGCAATGCGAATGCTCATGATGGCTCCTTGCTATTCCGGGTAGGCCCCGGCCACGTTCTGATCGAAATCCACCAGCGCGCCGGTCATCACGCCCGATCCCGGCCCCAGCATCAGCGCGGCCAGACGCGCGACATCGGTCGGCTTGACAAGGCTGCCCATCGGTTGTGCCGCCTCCGCCTTCCTCAGCCAGCCATCGCCGCCCCCGTGATATCCGCGCTGTACCGCGTCCTCGCCGGGGGTATCCATCCAGCCGCAGTTGATCCCGTTGACGCGAATGCGATGTGCTCGCCAGGCCTGCGCGGTATTCCTGGTTACATTGGCCAGCGCGGCCTTCGATGCGGCATAGGGCGCAAGGAACGATTGGCCGCAATGGGCGGCCATCGACAGGATGTTGACCGCCGCCGCCGGATGCGCCGCGTCGATTGCCATCTGCGCAAAGCGTTGAAGGGCGAAGAACGGCGAGCGCAGGTTGACCGTCATCACCCGGTCCCAGAGCGCTTCGGTCGTGTCGAGGGCCGAGCCCCGCTCGGTCGAGGCACCGGCGATGACGAGCGCATCGAGACCACCGAGCCGATCCGCCGCCGCTTCCACCAGGCGGACCGTTGCCGCGGAATCGGCCAGATCGACCGCCATGAATGTCGCGGCCAGCCGTTCGGCCGCCGCCGCCCCCTTGGTCTGGTCGCGCCCGGCCACGACGATTCCGCGGCACCCCTCGGCGATCAACCGGGCGGCGATCGCCTCACCCAGCCCCTGGGTGCCGCCGATCACCAACGCCCGGGTCTTGCTGTGCAAACCTTCGTCTGTCATGTCGCGCCTGCGTATTCCTTGCCGGTCTTGGCGCCGGTGATATGGGCGACCACATCCTCGGCATCGGTGTCGGCCACGGTGAGGTTGGCGCAGATCCTGCCGCGCCGGAACACCACGATCCGATCCATCAGGTCGAATACCTGCCGCATGTTGTGGCTGATCAGGATCAGGGATTCGCCCTGTATCTTCAGGGTCCGGATGATGTTTTCCACCTGTGCCGTCTCCTGCACGCCCAATGCTGCCGTCGGTTCGTCCATTATCGTCAGCTTCGAATGAAAAGCCGCGGTACGGGCGATGGCCACGCATTGGCGTTGTCCGCCGGACATGTTGCGGATCGCATTCGAGATGTTGGGAATCTTCACGCCGGTCTTCTCGAGGCCGCGCAGCGTGGCCTCCCGCATCGCCTTGCGATCCAGGATCGAGAATGGCCCCAGCCTGAACAATATCTTCTCGCGCCCGAGAAAGAGATTTGACGGCACGTCGAGATCATCGGCGAGCGCCAGATTCTGGAAGACGGTCTCGATCCCGGCCTCTCGCGCCTCGAGCGGCCCTTCGAAGGCGACGCGGCTTCCGTCGAAGATGATCTCGCCCCGCGTGCGCTGTTCGACTGCCGTGATCTGGCGCACGAAGGTCGACTTCCCTGCGCCGTTGTCGCCCATGATCGCGACATGCTCCCCCTTGCGGAGGACGAAATTCGCGCCTTCCAGCGCACGGACCCCGCCATAGTGTTTCGTGAGGTCCCTCGTCTCGAGGACGACGTCGTCCATGTCGTCCATGTCGTGATGTGCGGATTGGCTCATCCTGCTCCCCCTATGTCCGATCTGCCGCACGGCGTTGCCGCCACTGGTCGAGGACAACGGCACCGACGATGATCGCGCCCTTCACCATCTGCTGGTAATAGGCGTCGAGCCGGAGGAAGGTGAAACCGGAGATGATCACGCCGAAGATCAGCGCGCCAAGCACCGTCCCGATGATCGAGCCTCGCCCACCGGTCAGGGAAACCCCCCCGATCACGGCCATGGCGATTGCGTCGAGTTCGTACATCAGGCCCATGCCGGCTTGCGCGGTGAGGTTCTTCGAGCTCAACACCAGCGCGGCGACCCCCGACAGCCCGCCCGCAATCGCATAGACCAGCACCTTGTGGCGGTTGACCTTGATCCCCGACATCACCGCGGCATCCTCGTTCGAGCCGATGGCGTATGTGTGCTTGCCGTAGACCGTGTATTTCAGGATCAGGTGGAACAGGATCGCGAGCGCGACGAAGATCACCACCGGCGTCATTCCGTTCCCGATCGCCGAGAAGCTGTTGGTCGGAAAGGACACGGGCTGTCCGCGCGACCACCAGTTGGCCACGCCCCGGGCGGACACCATCATGCCGAGCGTGGCGATGAAGGGCGGGATGCCGGTATAGGCGATCAATGCGCCGTTGATGAGGCCCGCCGCCACGCCCGTCGCGATGCCCACCAGGACCGGCACAATCACCGGCAGGTCAAGCCACGCGGGTCCGAAGATCGCGCCGGGATTTGGCTGCCCGTTGACCATCGCGGCCTGGGCGAAGCTCATCGAGATCATCGCCGTCGCGCCCACGACCGAACCCGCGCTCAGATCGATGCCGCCGGTGATGATGACCTGGGTGGCGCCGAGCGCGATGATCCCGACGATCGATACCTGCAGGATGATGATCTTCAGCCTTGCCGTGTTGAAGATCGCATCGACGTTCGCCCGGGTATTGAACAGGAAGCTCTGGTGAAGAAGAACGCGCCCCAGAAGCTCGAAGGCAACGACGATCAGGATCAGGGCGGCAAAGACGCCAAGTTCCGGTGGCCAGGTTCTCTTGGAACTGTCAAAGGACAGCCCGCCCACGCCGTGGGACGTATTGTCGGACATCAATGCTCCTCCCTGGAAGCCGTCCGTGCGAGAAAGGCCGGACGACCGCTGACGGTGCGGCGCGCGTGAACCGCGCGCCGCCGCTTCCGATGCCGGGCATCAGCCATCATTTTTTTTCAGATACTTGTCGAGATTGGCGGGCGTCACCAGCTCGAACGGCACGTAGACGGTCTGGTCGACCTTCTCGCCCTTGGCAAGCTTGATCGCGGCCTCCAGCGCACCCTTGCCCTGCCCCGCGGCGTTCTGGAACACGGTAACGTTGAGGTTGCCGTTCTTCACTTCCTGCAGGCCGTCCTGGGTGGCGTCGATCCCGCCGATGACGATCTTCTTCGGGTCGACGCCGGATGCCTTCATCGCCTGGATGGCACCGATCGCCATCTCGTCGTTGTTCGAGATCACCGCGTCGAAATGCGTGCCCGTGGTGATCCAGTTGGTCATCAGGTCCTGGGCCTTGTTGCGCGACCAATCCGCCGTCTGCTTGTCGATGATATTGAGTTTCACGCCGCATTTCCCGGACTTCATGACATCATAGATGTCCTGGGTCCTCTGCACCGCGGCCTGGTTCGAAAGCTGACCCATGATGATGTAGACGGCGGCGGTCTTCTTGCCCTCGGCGGCAAGGTCCTTGCAGACCTGAAGCGTTTCCATGGTGCCCGATTGCCGCTCGTCCGAGGCCACGAACGCCTGGTTCTTCGGCAGCGACTTGATGTTCACGGGCATCCGATTGACATAGACAAGCGGTACGCCCGCGGCTTCGGCAGCCTTGGTCATGGCGGGCGTCGCCGAAGTATCCACCGGATTGACGATGATCGCATCGACGCCGTTGGCGACGAAATTGTTGATCTGGTCGAGCTGCTTCGCGACGTCGTTCTGTGCGTTCTCGACCTGCAGATTGACATCCTTCATATGCTTGGCCTGATCGATCATGCCGTTGCGCAGGACGGTCAGGAAGTTGTCGTCGAACAGCGCCATGCTGACGCCGATGTTGGCCGCCATCGCGGCCGTCGAGACGAGCGAAAGTGCCGTCGCTGCGAGCAAGGTCTTGATCATTTTATTTCCTCCCCTGAGTGGTGTCCGGCTCACCTGCAAGTTCCATGCCGGAACTGTCCGCAAGGACATTCGGAACAGGATCAGGCCGAGACGGCCGTGATCTGCCTTTCGATGAATGCCAGCGACGCCGCGATGGCGGCCCCGGGCTCTTCGATCTCGTGGATTTCGGGCGCGAAGCATTCATAGGACACGGGGCCACGATAGCCGGCATCCAGAAGTGCGCGCAGTTGCCGGATATTGCCGAGGCGGTCGTTGCCGTCGACAAGAACGCGATGTTCGTCACGCATGTCCGCAACGCCGGGCACCGGGTCGACCACGCCGGAAATATGTACCATTCCGGTCTGCTCGGGAAAGATTGGTCCGCCGCCCGCCAGATGATGGTGGAAGGTGTCATGGATCAACCGGAAATGTCCCTCGCCGCCCACAGCCGCGATCACATCGATCAGCTCGGCCTTTTCGCGCAGGCTGGAACTGGGAAAGCCCAACGGCTCCACAAGCGCGACCACGCCGGAATCGCGAATGAGCGGCAGCACTTCCTTCAACGCGATGCGGAGATTGGCCTGACGCTCGCCGTTGCCTGTGCCGATGCCATCGTTGCGCGGGATCAGGCTGATCGTTTCGGCCCCCGCGGCCTGTGCCGCGGCGACCAGAGCCGCCACCTCCTCGCGTATCGCATCCGACCAGAAGTTGAAGGGATAGACCTGGCTCATGCCAAAAAGCTTCAGCCCGTTGTCGCGGGCGATCCGTCCTGCAACGACCGGATCGAGCCCGTCGAACAGCGGCCGACCAAGGTCATTGCGCACCTCCACCCCGGCGCAGCCGAGGCGGCTGGCAAGGTCGATGAACCGCCCGTAGTCAAGCCGCGGAGTCGTCATTTGGTTGAGCGAGAAATCCATATCGTCCTCCCAGACACGCGGCGGCGGAGCCAGAGCCCCATGCGCCGAACTTCGGAAGGACCATTCCCCCTTACACCGGGGCTGATCAATGCATCCCGTGCGAGATCATTTCAAAAATGATCAGATATTCATCATCATGATGATGTAAATACATCATTCAGACGGATTCTGGCACCAAGAGGTGTGGATCCAGAAAATGCTGGCCCACAGTGGCCGGCATTCCGTTCAACTTGGCCGTCACCATGAAGTCGACGAGGTCGCGGCATAGCGCGGCAAGCGGGGTGCAGATGACCATGCTTGCATAGCGGTCGGAAAGGGCCGCCCTGGATTCCGCAGTCAGCTCGTTCACGACCAATGTCACCTTGCCCGGAGGGCGCACCTCGCGCAGCGCCGCGATCGCGCCCTCCATCCCGCCGCCGGCGACATAGATCCCGCGCAAGTCGGGGTGACGGTTCAGGATATCCAGTGTCGCCTCATAGGTAACCTGCCGCGTCTCCAGATTGACCAGGGTATCGAGTATCTGAAAACTCGGAGCGAATTCGCGGATATAGCTTCGGAACCCGGTCTCGCGCAACTCGTGGCCATGCCATCGATTCCCGCCGACGAAGACCGCCAGCTTGCCGGGGTCGCGCAACTGGGTGGCAATCATCCAGGCCGCGATGCGACCGACCTTCATGTTGTTGAGGCCGAGATAGTTTTGACGAATGCCTTGTGCGAAGTCATTCAGCAGCGCGAAAGTCGGAATGCCCTCGCCTTTCAGATCCTGCACCACCCGCGTCAGGCTGGGATGATTGACGGCTGAACTCGCTATCGCGTCCACCTTGTCCGCGACGGAAAGGATCTTCTCGACAAAATCGTCGGGGGCCTGCGAGGGCGAATATCGAATGATCGCACGCCCCCGAATATCCGTACGCGCCGCGACCGCCGATTCGATCTCGCGTGCGAAATTCTGATAGAATTCCTGCTTCTCCTTGTGCAGGACGAAGCCCAATCGAATCTCGGGGCGGGCGTGATCGAGCTGCCGATCGATCAGCCCCTGCGCGTAATACCCGATGCTGTGCGCCGCCGCGGCGACCCGGCGCATCGTGCCTTCGCGCACTGTCGAGCGGCCGTTCAGAACGCGGTCCACGGTTGCCGGGCTTACCCCCGCCTCGCGCGCAACATCCTTGATCGTCGGTCTCTTGGCCAGGGTGCACACCTTGATGACAGCACATCAAGCACGGTTGGGTGTTTGATGTGTTTTGAGATGTATGCGATCGGAAATCCCGCCGCAATAGATCAGTGTGTCGAACGGATTCGGCGGGCCGTGCAGTCGCGGCTACCGCCGCCCTGTCGCCTATGCCAGCCGGGCGGCGATTTCCCTCAGCCGGTCGCCGGCGTGGCGGAAGAACATCGTGTAGCTTTCGCAGAAGTAGTTGTGACCCGGCTCGCCGTCCTTCGAGCGCAGGATCCGGTGCTTGGGACAGCCACCGTTGCAGGCGAAGCGGTACTGACAGCGGCGGCATTGGGCGGTCAGCGTGTCGCGCTTGGCATTGCCGAACCGCTCCGCCGTCTCCGACCAGGCAAGCTCGCCGAGCGGCGTCGTCATGATGTTGCCAAGCCGGTATTCCGGATAGACGTAGTGATCGCAGGTATAGAGGTCGCCGTTATGCTCCATGGCGAGAGCATTGCCACAGGTTTCCGCGAAGATGCAGAGCGAGGCAGGCAGGCCGCGCCAGAGCCCCACCTGGGTCTCGAAGAACTGGACGAAGACACGGCCGAGATCCTGCCGGTGCCAGATGTCGAAGATGTCGCAGAGGAACTTGCCATAGGCCCGCGGGCTTACGCTCCACTCGGTCACCACATTCGCCGGGTCGTCGTCCACCTGCGGCGCGGCGGCGAGCGTGCCGGTGGCGGCCCGGCGCTCGACGATCGGGATGAATTGCAGGTGCCGGGTGCCGAGTTCGCGCAGGAACCGGTAGAGGTCTTTGCCGCGGCTGACGTTGCCGTGGTGGACCGTGGTGAGGATGTTGAATTCCGTGCCGTTGCGACGAAGGGCGTCCAGCCCGCGCATCACGACATCGAAGGTGGGCCGGCCGGCCCGGTCACGGCGGTAGCGGTCATGAATGGCCTTCGGCCCGTCGATACTGATACCGATCAGGAAGTTCTCGCGCGCGAAGAAGGCCGCCCACGCATCGTCGAGCAGCATCCCGTTGGTCTGCAGCGCATTGGCGATCCGGATGCCTTCGGGGGCGTGCCGGCGCTGAAGCTCCACCACATGCTCGAAGAAGGCCAGGCCCAGCATGGTGGGCTCGCCGCCCTGCCAGGCGAAGGCGATCTCGCGTTGTCCGGCCTTCACCCCGGCGGCGATCAGGTCACGGATGTATTTGTCCAGCACCGGCTCCGGCATCCGGAACTTCTTTTCCGAGGGATAGAGCCGCTCCTTCTCCACGTAGTAGCAATAGCTGCAATCGATGTTGCAGCGCGGCCCGATGGGTTTTGTCATCACGGCGAAGGCGTGCGGTGTGGTCATGTCGGCTACATCCTGGCTGTCTTAAAGACATCGGGCGGGACCTCTCCCGCGGCTTGGCCGGCGCCGATCACGGGTACGGTCTCCGCGTCCTCATGACATCATCGGCGTCAGGCCCAGACGCTCGTATGCTTCCGCCGGCGCGTCATTGATCCGCATCAGCGTCAGCATTCTTGTGATCATCTCCGTTTCCAGCCTGTCGTCGCGGAGCGGCGTTTCCTGCCCCGGATCGCAGGTCAGGTCGTAGAGCCGCGTATCGCTCTCCAGCAGGCAGCCGGGTCCATAATTGTTGTACATCGGCGAGCGGTCGATCACCGGCACCTTGAGGAGCGGCACCTCCCGC
The DNA here is from genome assembly GCA_030147905.1 of Acidimangrovimonas sp. The sequence continues at coordinate 139 of JASBUM010000118.1, read as the reverse complement.
GTCCAGCCGAACGGCGGCGCCAGTGTGGCCGAGGCCATCTCCTCCACCGTGAAGCGCGAGGTGATGTGCGTCGGCATCAACGTGTACTGGTAGATCTCCTGGCCGTGCAGATCCTCGGGGAACCGGTGATAGCTGGTAT
>JASBUM010000103.1 GCA_030147905.1 Acidimangrovimonas sp. | reverse complement strand
GGCAGGTCGCGGATCCGGCGCCGCACCGGCACGCACCGGCGTTGCCGGCCGGTCTCCGATCCGGGCGGAAACACCTGCGAGGCCAATCCGCGGCCCCTCGCTCCGGCCATCGCCCGCCCCGCCGCCAGACGCGCGGCCCCGATCATCGCCATCCGCGACGTGGCCGGCATCGTCATGCGCGCGGTCGCGGGCGTGGTCGCGGGCGCGGTCGCGGGCGTGGTCGCGGGCGTGGTCGTGGTCATGGGCGTGGTCGTGGGCGTGGTCGTGGTCATGCCGGTAGAGGGCCAGTGCCCCGCCCGTGCCGGTACCGAAGAGGGCGCGGTACTCGGGCGCCTCGGTGACCACTTCGGGCGTGCCCTCGCAGCAGATATGGCCGTTGAGGCAGATCACCCTGTCGGAAGCCGCCATGACGACATGCAGGTCGTGACTGACCATCAGCACCGCACAGCCGAGTTCCGCCCGGACATCGGCGATCAGCCGGTAAAAGGCGGCCTCGCCGGGCTGGTCGAGACCCTGGGTCGCCTCGTCGAGCACGAGGATCTCGGGGCTGGACAGGAGCGCACGAGCGAGCAGGGCACGCTGCAACTGACCGCCCGAAAGGGCGCCAAGCTGACGGCGCCCGTGTTCTGCCAGACCGACCCGCGCCAGCGCTTCGGCCGCGGCCGCATCGCCCACCCGTTGCGGCAAGGCCAGAAAGCGCCGCACCGTCATCGGCAGGGAGGGGTCGACATGCAGCTTTTGCGGCACATAGCCGATGCGCAGGCCCGGCTTGCGCAGCACCCGACCGGCGCTGGGGGGCACGATGCCCAGCAACGCACGGATGAGCGTCGACTTGCCCGATCCATTGGGGCCGATCACGGTCACGATCTCCTGCGCGCGGATGGCCAGACCGATATCGTGAAGAACCGTGGTCGCGCCATGGCGCACCGACAGCCCCTCGGCCTGAAGCAGGGTCATGTGCCCGCCCCCGGGGCATCGGCCCCTCCGTCGAGACAGGACGGACACAGGCCCAGAACCTCGATTCCCGCGCGCTCGGCGCGGAAACCGGTCGCGGCGGCCTCCTGTTGCAGGGCGCGCATCAGCCGCGGCGTGGCGGTCTCGGACACGGTGCGGCAGGCACGGCAGACAAGGAACGCCGCATCATGGCGCTCTCCCGGATGGGTGCAGGCGGCAAAGGCATTTAGCCCGTCGATGCGGTGCACCAGGCCCTGTTCGACAAGGAAATCGAGCGCGCGATAGGCCACCGGCGGCTGGCGGCCGAAACCCTCGCCGGCGAGACGGTCGAGCACCTCATAGGCGCCGCGCGCGCGATGCGCCTCGAGAAGGATCTCCAGCGTGCGCCGACGCACCGCCGTCATCCGCAATCCGCGCCGGGTGCAGAGATCCTCGGCGCGGGCAAGCACCGCGGCCGTACAGCGCGCGTGATCGTGCCGCGCAAAGGCCAGATCCGGCACGGGGACCTCGGCCGCGGCAGCGGCTTCGGACAGACCCCGCGCGGCTGGCCCGGGCCGGTGGCCGGACGCGGCCGCCGGCAGCCTGGTGCTGCGGCCGGAAGAAGTGGTTCCGTCAGGCATCGATTGCCGCCCGTCCCTTCCCATCGTTTCGTCCCCTCTGATCGGACCTTCACCCGGCCGCCATCACGGCCCGCCATCACCTCACGGCGCAATCGCCGGGCGACGCATGAAGGCCGCAGCAGGCCGCCACCGACCGTCACCGCCGAGCCGCCGAGCCACCGAGCATGCGCCGCGCACATCATGTCATCGGCGTGTCATCATCCGCGCCATTGCCGTCCCCCGCCCTTGCCGTCCCCCACCATTGCCGTCCCCGTCGTCATCGCCCGGCCATGCCCGGTCAGCTTCCGCTATCCGGTCTCCACATATCCAGTCCCCATACCCGACACGCCCCATCCGGCCCGGCGGGAACCTAAACCGCAAGGGACCAAGCCCGGGAATCCGACCGAGGGCGGCATCGTTATGCCACGTGGCGGGCGGCATTTCCGCCACGGCCCGCTTGACATGTGATGATATAACATACATCTCGAGGCTCCGAATGCAACCAGCGCCGTCACGCCCCGCGCACAGCCGCTACCGGCCGGCGCCGGACCTGCTGAATCGAGTGAGACCCGCCATGCCGCATCCCGCCCCGCAACCGCTCCCGGCGCAACGTGTCCCTGCGCTACGTGTCCCTGCGCCGCCCGCAACCGTGCTGTCGTTCGCCGGGCGCGCGGCTGCGACCGGCCGGCGCCGTGCCCCCCGGATGGTCCTCATCCCGTTCCGTGCAGGCGGCCGGGCCGCAAATGCCGTCTCCGGCCGCTCCGTGGCGCAAGGCAGCCCGGCCCGCGGGCCGCGTGGGCAAGGGCCGGCAGCCGCGGCGCTGCGCGCCGGTGCCGCGCTGGCAATGGCTGTGGGGCTTGTCCTCCTCGCCGGGCCGGTTCTCGCGGCGGTGCCGCGCGTGGTGACCGATTTCGCCCCGATCCAGTCTCTGGTCATGCAGGTCATGGGCAAGCTCGGGACGCCTGTTATGCTGATGCCGCTGGGGGGCGACCCGCATCATTTCCAGTTGCGCCCCTCGCAGGCCCGCGCATTGTCCCGCGCCGATATCGTGTTCTGGGACGGGCCTGCGCTCATGCCCGATCTCGGCCGCACCATCGCCACGCTGGCGCCTCGCGCGCAATCGGTGCCGCTTCTGTCCGAGGGCGGCGGGAGCCTGCGCCATTTTGCCGACGGCCGGACCGATCCCCATGCATGGCTTGATCCCGAGAACGGAAAGGCATGGCTCGGAACGATCGCGGCCCGTCTCGCCGCGCTCGACCCCGAACATGCGGCGCAATACCGGGCCAACGCGAAGGCGGGAGCCGACAGCCTCGACCGGCTCGACGCACGCCTGAAACGGGAACTCGCCCCGGTGCGCGGGGTGCCGATCGTCGAATTCCACGACGCCTTCGCCTATTTCGCCAGCCATTACGGGCTGAACGTCGCGGGCACGATCGAGTTGGGGGATGCCGCAAGCCCCGGCGCGGCGCGGCTGGCCCGGATACGGGCGCTGGTGCGCAGCAGCGGCGCCGTCTGCGTCTTTCCCGAGCGCGGACGCGATCCGCGGCTGGTCCGCACCGTCGCGGCCGGCACCGGCGCGCGCATCGGCGAAGGGCAGGAT
>JASBUM010000102.1 GCA_030147905.1 Acidimangrovimonas sp. | reverse complement strand
TCATCTGATGCGGCTCGATCAGGGCTTTCACCAGACCCATTCGCCGGGCGCGCTGATCGAACGGGTGCGCGGCGACACCGGCGCGCTGCGAATGCTGTGGAGTTCGGTCATCGCGGCACTGGGGCGCGACGTGGTGGCGCTCGTCTCGCTGATCGGCGTCGCGGTCTCGGTCGATTGGCGCTGGACCCTGATCGCGGTGGCGGGGGCGCCGCTGCTGATCTGGCCGATCCTGCTGCTGCAGAAGGTCGTGCGCCGTACCAGCCGCATCTCGCGCGAGGGTGCGGCATTGCTCGCGACCCGACTCGACGAGATCTTCCACGGCATGGTGACGATCCAGCTTACCGGCAGCGAACGGCGCGAGGGCGGCCGCTACCGCAGCCAGCTGCGCGACTTCGTCGGCGCCCAGATCCGGGCCGAGTCGAGCGGCGCCGGCATTCCCGCGCTGATCGACGTCGTCGCCGCCATCGGCTTCGCGGGCGTTCTGACCTATGGCGGCTACCAGATCGTCCAGGGTGAGAAGACCGTTGGCGAATTCATGAGCTTCTTCACCGCCATGGTGCTGATCTTCGAGCCCCTGAGGCGGATCGGCTCGGTCTCGGGTGCCTGGCAGGCGATCCTCGCCAGCCTCGAACGGGTCCATGCGCTGTTCTCGGTGGTGCCGACGATCACCACCCCCGCGCGGCCCGAACCCCTGCCCGAGACGATGCGGATCGAGGTCGATCGCGTCCGCTACGGCTATACCGACACCGATGTTCTCCATGGGCTGAGCTTTACCGCCGAGGCCGGGCAGACGACGGCCATCGTCGGCCCCTCCGGCGCCGGCAAGAGCACCATCTTCAACCTCTTCGCGCGACTGTCCGATCCGCGCGCCGGCGCGATCCGCATAGGTGGGCGGGACCTGCGCAACCTGGATCTGGCCGCGCTGCGCGGATTGTTCTCGGTCGTGTCGCAGGACACCGCCCTGTTCGACGAGACCATTCGCGACAATATCGTGATGGGACGCCCCGGGGTGACCGAGGCGGAGTTGCGTCGGGTCCTCGACGCGGCCCATGTCTCCGAATTCCTCGCCGATCTGCCGTTGGGTATAGACACGCCGGCGGGTCCACGCGGTTCGGGTCTGTCGGGCGGGCAGCGTCAGCGCGTCGCGATCGCCCGCGCCCTGTTGCGCGATGCGCCGATCCTGCTGCTCGACGAGGCGACCTCGGCGCTTGACGCCCGTTCCGAGGCGCTGGTGCAATCCGCGCTCGACCGATTGTCCGAAGGGCGCACGACGCTGGTCATTGCGCACCGGCTTTCGACCGTGCGTGACGCCGACAAGATCGTGGTGATGCAGGCCGGGCAGGTGGTCGACTCCGGCCGGCATGAGGAGTTGATCGCCCGCAGCGGCACCTATGCCGATCTGTACCGTCTGCAGTTCCGTACCGAGCCGTCCCCAGAACCCGCGCCCGAAGGCGATCCGGCCGCCGAAGTCAACCCGGCCATCGACGATGGCGAAAGCGGCGGCGACGCGTCAGATGACGACCGGCCCGGCGGAAAGTCCGCCCATCTCAGCGCCGCACGAGGCGCCCCCTGAGCTGCTGCTCCAGCCGCAGCGGGCTGCGCACGCCCCCGCCCGCGCTCGCCGCCACCAGATAACGCCCCTGCGGCACCAGACGCCAGCGCGCGGGGCGCGGCGCCAGCGGCCGCCAACGCGACCGCACCACGCGTAGCGCCGGCAGCGCGCCCGCCATGTCCGGCGTGCGTTCCAGATGGCGAAAGACCTGACCCGTCCAGCCCTCGGCCAGTGC
>JASBUM010000080.1 GCA_030147905.1 Acidimangrovimonas sp. | reverse complement strand
AAGAAGGACAAGTATAATTCCGATTACTGGGCGCTTCAGGACCGCAATGAAGATTTCGACGATGCGGTCTTGCGTCACGCCGAGGCCCGCCAGCGTATCTTCGAGGGCTTGCTCGCCGATCCCGAATTGGCCCGGCTCCATCACGCGGCGCTGGAACGGGCCGAGGCGCGGCTCGCAGCATTCAAATCGGGGCCGGATTATGCGCCTTTCGTCGCGGGGCTTCGCGCCGCCTCGGACGTGCCGATCGGGGCGGTGGTGGCCAAGCCGCCCAAGGCCCGCGACCGCAAGAAGATCGCGGCGCTGATGGCCGATGTCGGGCTTGCGCCCGATTCCACCGCCGATGCGGAGCCCGAAGATGCCGCCGGCCCCGCCGAGCCGCGGGACGCGGGGGCGGGCGCGGCCATGCCGATAATCCTTTATCGCGCGGCGGGGCCGGACGCCGTGGATCCGGGCGCCGATGCGGCACCGGTGGCCTGGCACGCCAATCACGGGATCGAACTGCCTGCCGATCCACGGTTTTTCACCATGGCCGGGCTGGCGGCGATCGAGGCGGGGAAATTCCAGCGCAATGTCGCGCGTCAATTGCCGCGCTATTTGCCCAAGGGCGCGAAACTGGCCGAGATCGGCGCCGGTTGCGGGTTCTTGTCGGCCTATCTGGCGCAACTGCGGCCCGATCTTGCCGTGATCGCGCAGGAATCCGGCCCGGCGCTGGCGCCGTTGATGGCGGCCATCCATGCCCGCCCCGGGGGCCGGGCGACGCTTTGCCGGGACGGGGATCCCGGCGCGGCCGATTGGCTGGCGCAATGGTTGATGGAAGGGCGGTTCGACGCACTGATCCTGGGCGCGCCGGACATCGCCGTGGCGGGCTTGGCGCAGGCGGCGAAAGCCGGGATGCCGAGGCCGCGGCTGATGGTGATCGTCGGCCGGGCGTTGGGCTCTGCCGCGGCCGAAGAGGCCGCGGCGCTGGCCGCAACCTGGGGTCTGACGCGCCGGCTGCCGTTCGATCCGAACAGCGCGCTCGGCTTCGCGCCCCCGCGCCGGGGCGGGGGCGACGCGTCCTGACCTGCCTTGATCAGTAGCGGTAATGCTCGGGCTTGAACGGGCCTTCGGGCGCGACGCCGATATATTCGGCCTGATCCGCACGCAATTGGGTCAGTTTCACACCGATCCGCTGGAGATGCAGCCGCGCCACCTTTTCATCGAGATGTTTGGGCAGGATATAGACGCCGGACTTGTATTCGTCGCCCTTGGTCCACAATTCGATCTGGGCCAGCACCTGATTGGTGAAGCTCGCCGACATCACGAAAGAAGGATGGCCGGTGGCATTGCCAAGATTCAGCAAACGGCCCTCGGACAATAGAATGATGCGATTGCCCGAGGGCATTTCGATCATATCCACCTGGTCCTTGATATTGGTCCATTTGTGGTTCTTCAGCGCCGCAACCTGAATTTCATTGTCGAAATGGCCGATATTTCCGACGATGGCCATATCCTTCATCTCGCGCATATGCTCGATGCGAATCACATCCTTGTTGCCGGTGGTGGTGATGAAGATATCGGCGCGGGCGACCTCATCCTCGAGCAGCACGACCTCATAGCCGTCCATCGCCGCCTGCAACGCGCAGATCGGATCGACCTCGGTCACCTTCACGCGGGCGCCGGCGCCGCGCAGGCTTGCCGCCGAGCCCTTGCCGACATCGCCATAGCCGCAGACCACGGCGACCTTGCCGGCCAACATCACATCGGTGGCGCGGCGGATCCCGTCCACCAGGCTTTCGCGGCAGCCGTATTTATTGTCGAACTTCGACTTGGTGACGCTGTCGTTGACGTTGATCGCGGGGAAGGGCAGCAGGCCCTTCTTGTGCAGATCGTACAGGCGGTGCACGCCGGTGGTGGTTTCCTCGGACACGCCCTTGATCGCGTCGCGCTGCCTGGTGAACCAGCCCGGGCTTGCCGCGAGGCGCTTCTTGATCTGGTTGAACAGGCAAACCTCTTCGTCCGAGGTCGGCACCGCGATCAGATCCTTCTCGCCGGCCTCGACCCGCGCACCGAGCAGGATGTAAAGCGTGGCATCGCCGCCGTCGTCGAGGATCATGTTCGCGGTGCCCTCGGCGAACTGGAAAATCTGGTCGGTATAGGCCCAGTAATCTTCAAGGCTTTCGCCCTTGATCGCGAAGACCGGGGTGCCGGTGGCCGCGATCGCCGCCGCCGCGTGGTCCTGGGTCGAGAAGATGTTGCACGAGGCCCAGCGCACATCGGCACCCAGCGCCTTCAACGTCTCGATCAGCACCGCGGTCTGCACCGTCATGTGCAAGGAGCCGGCGATCCGCGCACCCTTGAGCGGCTTCGCCTTCCCGAATTCCTTGCGCAGCGCCATCAGGCCGGGCATCTCGGTCTCGGCGATGTCCAGCTCCTTGCGGCCGAATTCAGCCAGCGCGATATCCTTGACGATGTAATCCTTCGGCATCCCGCCGCACTCCTTCGATCTGTCGGATTTGTGCCCAGATAGCACTCGGCGCCCCCCTCGACAATGGCGCGCCCTCCCGTCTAGTTTCGCCCAGCTTCACGAGGTGACGATGAAACAGCCACGCGCATGGCAGCGGATGCTTTCGGGCCGGCGGCTTGACCTGCTGGACCCGACCCCCGTCGATATCGAGATCGACGACATTGCCCATGGTCTGGCCTTCGTTGCCCGCTGGAACGGGCAGACCGAAGGCGACTGGCCCTATTCCGTCGCCGAGCATTCCCTGCTGGTCGAGGCGTTGTTCCGCCGGGCCAATCCGGGCGCCGAGCCCCGCTGGCAGTTGGCCGCACTTCTGCACGACGCGCCGGAATATGTCATCGGCGACATGATCTCGCCGGTGAAGGCCGCGGTCGGCCCGGGTTACGAGGCGCTCGATCAGCGGCTTGCTGCCGCCATCCACATCCGCTTCGGACTGCCCGCGGCCCTGCCGCAGCGCATCAAGCGTGCGATCAAGGCCGCCGACCGCATATCGGCGTGGATGGAAGCGGTCCAGATCGCGGGCTTTAGCCACGACGAAGCCGACCGCTTCTTCGGCCGGCCGCGCGACACGCTGGTCGACGGGCTGGAGATCCGGCTGCGTCCGCCGCGGCAGGTGCGCGACGATTACGCCGGCCGGATCAGGACGCTTCTCACCGGAACTGCCGAGACGGTCAGATCAGCAGGTCGTCGGGCGACTTCCCGGCCCTGAGCGCCTCGACCATCCACTTCGGCTTGCGTCCGCGGCCGGTCCAGGTCTGCGACGGGTCGTCGGGATTGGCGTATTTCGGCGCCGACTGGCCCGGACGTTTGCGCACATTGGCCACCGTCAGCTCGTTCAGGCTGAAGCCCAGGCGTCGGGCAGTTTCCTCGACCTCGGTCAGCGCCTCGCGGCGCTTGCGATCTTCATATCCCGCGATGGCCTTGGCGACGCGGTTTTGCAGCTCTTTCAGCTCCTTGAGCGAAAGAGCATCGACATTGATATCCACCATATTTTTCTGTTTCTTTTTGATTGTTTCGCAAAGGGGCCGAAATCGTTCACACGCATTGACCATGACGGAAAAGCGGCGTCGCCGATTTCGACCCTCCATTAGGGTATCGGACACCCATCTTTCAAGGGGAAATGAAACTTTCACGCCATACGTGACAAGCACTGCGGCAATTCACCTCGCAGTGCAATTCAAATTGCGTGAAGATTATTCAGCGCGGCGAACGCTTTGCCAAAATTCGCTGCAATGTCCTGCGGTGCATGTTCAGCCGGCGCGCGGTCTCGCTGACGTTGCGGTCGCACAATTCGTAGACTCGCTGAATATGCTCCCAGCGCACCCGATCGGCCGACATCGGGTTCTCCGGCGGCGCCGGAAGGGCCTCGCCGCGCGCCAGTAGCGCATTGGTGATGTCATTGGCATCGGCAGGCTTGGACAGATAGTCGATCGCGCCGATCTTCACCGCGGCCACCGCCGTCGCGATCGCGCCATAGCCGGTGAGCACGACGATGCGGCAATTCGGGCGCCTTTCCCGCAAGGTCTCGACCACGTCGAGCCCGTTGCCGTCCTCGAGCCGCAGATCGACCACCGCATAGGCCGGCGGACGGCTTGCCGCGATGGCCTTGCCCGCGGCGACGCTCTCGGCCGTCTCGGGGACGAAGCCGCGGCGCTCCATCGCGCGGGCCAGGCGTTTCAGAAACGGCTCGTCGTCATCGACGAGCAACAGAGACCTGTCTTCGCCAAGATCCTGTACCGGCATGTCCGACATGCGCACTGTCCCCTGTCCTGCCGCATCTGGAAAGGTTCTAAGGCGATTGGGACGGCTGGTCAAACAGGCAAACGCGGAGGTTCAAGAAAAGTCAAGATGACTTGACGAAGCACCCGACCCGCGCCGCCATCTGGCGGGCCGGAACCGCGCTGTCGAAAAGCTCGACGAAACCGCGGCCGGGAAACACGAGGTAGGTGTAGGCCTGATGGCTCACCTGCGGCGGAGCGCCGGCGGCCGCCGGCTCGACCGAGAAGGCGACGCGATATTCCCGCGCGACCCGGCTCACCTGTG
>JASBUM010000073.1 GCA_030147905.1 Acidimangrovimonas sp. | reverse complement strand
CTTGAACTGTTCCTCGCTCAGCGTGACGCCCAGAACCCGCGCACCGTGATCGCGCGCCAGCGTCAGCGCCATGCCGCCCCAGCCGCAGCCGATGTCCAGCACGCGCATGTCGCGTTCGATCAGAAGCTTGCCGGCAATATGGGCCTTCTTCGCTTCCTGGGCCTCCTCGAGCGTCATTCCGGGACGCGGGAAATAGGCGCAGCTGTATTGATGATCGCGATCCAGGAACAGATCGTAGAGTTCGCCCGACAGGTCATAGTGATGGGCGACATTCGCCTTCGCCCGCCGCACCGGATTGAACTGTTGCAGCCGGCGGAAGAACATGTTCCTCATATGCAGCAGCCGGTCGCGCCAATTGGCGGGGGCTTCCGAAAGATTGGCCATCAACAGGCCAAGCAATTCATGCAGCGCGTCATTCTCGATCTCGATGGTTCCGTCCATATAGCCCTCGCCCAGGGCCATATCGGGATGAAACAGCAACTTGCGCGGCAAATCGGGATCGGTGAAACGCAAGGAGAGCGACGGTTCGTTTCCGTCCCCGTAGCGTCTCGTCCTTCCATCCGGAAACCGGATCTCGAGATCGCCGCGATGAACCAGTTCGCGCAGCATCCGGTCAAGCATGCTCGCCCACATCCAGACCTCCTTCCACCCCCGTCGGGGGCCTTCGTTCCTCGGTTAATGATGTTAACCTAGCTTACGAATTGCTTTTGAAAAGGGAAGGGACCACGGGTCCTTGGGCCAATCCTTGCCGGCCGCGGAGACGGGCGCGCGGCCCGGGCCGGGATCCGCGCGGCGCCGGCTTGTGCTTGACTTCCGCGGCCGGGCAGGCTGTATCGGCGCGAACCGTTCAAAGCGCCTCGCCGGGGGATCCTCATGCACGCCTATCGCAGCCACACCTGCGCCGAACTGACCAAAGCCCATGTCGGCGAGAAAGTCCGCCTGTCGGGCTGGGTTCATCGGGTGCGCGACCACGGCGGCATCCTGTTCATCGACCTGCGCGACCATTACGGCATCACCCAGGTTCTGGCCGATCCCGACAGCCCGGCCTTCAAGGCGGTGGAGGGGGTGCGCGCCGAATATGTCGTGCGCATCGAGGGCGAGGTGAAGGCGCGCGACGCGGCGCTGGTCAATCCCAAGCTGCCGACCGGCGAGATTGAGGTTTACATCCGCGCCCTCGACGTGCTCGGCCCGGCCGAGGAACTGCCGCTGCCGGTCTTCGGCGAGACCGAATATCCCGAGGAAACCCGGCTGGCCTATCGCTTCCTCGATCTGCGCCGCGAGGGGCTGCATGCCAACATGATGCTGCGCGCGAAAGTGGTGCGATCCGTGCGCAACCGGATGTGGGATGCCGGGTTCAACGAGTTTCAGACACCGATCATCACTGCCTCGTCGCCCGAGGGCGCGCGCGACTTTCTGGTGCCCTCGCGCCTCCATCCCGGCAAGTTCTACGCCTTGCCGCAGGCGCCGCAGCAATTCAAGCAGCTGATCATGGTGGCGGGGTTCGACCGCTATTTCCAGATCGCGCCCTGTTTCCGCGACGAGGATCCGCGCGCCGACCGCTCGCCCACCGATTTCTATCAGCTCGATGTCGAGATGTCCTTCGTCGAGCAGGAAGACGTCTTCGCCGCGGTGCAGCCGGTGATTCAGGGATTGTTCGAGGAATTCGGCGGCGGCAAAAGGGTGGACAAGCAATGGCCGCGCATCGCCTATCGTGACGCGATGGCCTGGTATGGCACCGACAAGCCCGACCTGCGCAACCCGATCAAGATGCAGGTCGTCAGCGAACATTTCCGCGGCTCGGGCTTTGCCATTTTCGCCAAGCTTTTGGAAAACGAGGGTACCGAGATCCGCGCGATCCCGGCGCCCACCGGCGGCAGCCGCAAGTTCTGCGACCGGATGAACGCCTTCGCCCAGCAACAGGGTCTGCCCGGCATGGGCTATATCTTCTGGCGCAAGGGTGAGGACGGCGCGCTTGAAGCCGCGGGGCCGCTGGCCAAGAACATCGGCCCCGAGCGGACCGAGGCGATCCGCCAGCAGCTTGGCCTCGGCGCCGGCGATGCGGCGTTTTTCCTCGGCGGCAAGCCTTCGCAATTCGAGGCGGTCGCGGGGCGCGCGCGCAACGAGATCGGCCGCGAACTGGGTCTGGTCGAGGAGGACAGCTTCCGCTTTGCCTGGATCGTCGATTTCCCGATGTATGAACGGGACGACGAAGGCGGGATCGACTTTTCGCACAATCCGTTCTCGATGCCTCAGGGCGGGCTCGAGGCATTGGCGGGCGATCCGCTCGAGGTGCTCGGCTATCAATACGACCTCGCCTGCAACGGCTATGAGCTGGTCTCGGGCGCGATCCGTAACCATCGCCCCGAGATCATGTTCAAGGCCTTCGAGTTGGCGGGCTACGGCCGCGACGAGGTCGAAAAGCGCTTCGGCGGCATGGTCAAGGCATTCCGCTATGGCGCGCCGCCCCACGGCGGTTGCGCGGCGGGGATCGACCGGATCGTGATGCTTCTGGCCGATACCGCCAATATCCGCGAGGTCATCATGTTCCCGATGAACCAGCGTGCCGAGGATCTGCTGATGGGCGCACCGTCGGAGCCCACCAACGAGCAAGTGCGCGAGCTGGGTCTGCGTCTGGTGCCCAGGGACTGACGGGCCAAGCGCGGGCCGGAGCCGGCGCGTGGCCTCGCGGGGATCGGCGGCCGGGCGGGACCTCGCGCGGGCGTGATCGCGCCAAAATTCCGCGATACGAAGCGGCGGGCGCGTGCTACCATGATCGCCGGCGCGCCGTTGCGCCACGGATTCCGGGGAATGAAAGACCGCGCGACGATCGCCGCCATCCGCTTTGGCACCGGCCTGGGCCCGAAGGCTTCGGTCGCGAGCGATGGCACCGCCCTTATGGCCGAACTCTCCGGACCGGATCTGATGGCGCGGCGCTTTGCCGTGGTGGGGTCGGATGCGATATGGCCGCTGTCGCAGCGGCTTGTCGCTCTCGATCGCGCGGTGCGGGCAGGCGGCGACAAATCGGCACCCGAATACAAGGACGCCCGGCGGCGGCTGCGCGAGAATTACGACCGCAACTTCCTTGCGCCGGTCCTGCGCGGCGTGATGGCGCCGACCGGCTTTCGCGAGCGGCTGCAGTACTTCTGGGCCGATCACTTCACCGTCGTGGCCCGCAACAGCCGGCTTTCGGCCTTGCCCACCGCCTTTGCCGAAGAGGCGATCCGCCCCCATGTTGCGGGGCGGTTCCGAACGATGCTGCAGGCTGTCGTCACCCATCCCGC
>JASBUM010000044.1 GCA_030147905.1 Acidimangrovimonas sp. | reverse complement strand
TCATGAACCCCCAGATCCGCTTCGGCGAGGACCTGATGAGCCGGGTCTCCTATGCCATGATGAATCCGGGCGGCGACGTCGAGATGACAGCCGCGGTGCGCGACGCGCTCAACGATCTGGCGCGCGCGGTGGCCGCCGATGCCGGGGTCACGGGCGACCGGATCCTCGAGGCGGTGATCGTCTGCAACCCGGTGATGCACCACCTGCTTCTCGGGATCGATCCGGTGGAGCTTGGCCAGGCGCCATTCGCGCTGGCCAGTGCGGGGGCCCGTTCGCTTGCGGCGGCGGCGCTCGATCTCGGGGCGTTGGGGGGCGGCGCGCGGGTCTATGTGCTGCCGCTGATCGCGGGTCATGTCGGTGCCGATTGCGCCGCCGTCGCGCTTTCGGAAGAGCCGCACAAGTCCGAGGACATGGTCCTGATCGTCGATGTGGGCACCAACGCCGAGATCCTTCTGGGCGACAGGCGCCGGGTCCTGGCCTGTTCCTCGCCCACCGGGCCGGCCTTCGAGGGCGCGCAGATCTCCTCGGGGCAGCGCGCTGCACCCGGCGCGATCGAGCGCATCGCCATCGACCCGGCCACGCATGAGCCGCGCTTCCGCGTGATCGGCTGCGACCTGTGGTCGGACGAGCCGGGCTTTCTCGAGGCCACTGCCGCCACCGGCATCACCGGGATCTGCGGCTCGGGCATCATCGAGGCGGTGGCAGAGATGCGGATGGCGGGGATCGTGGATGCATCGGGGCTGATCGGATCGGCCGAACAGGTGGGCTCGGCACGGCTGCGGCCCGAGGGGCGTACGCATGCCTACCTGATCCATGACGGCAGCGCCGACGGCGGCCCGGTCATCACCGTCACGCAGGGCGACATCCGCGCGATCCAGCTTGCGAAATCCGCGCTTTATGCCGGAGCGCGGCTGCTGATGGACGAACTGGGCATAGACCGGGTGGACCGGGTGGTTCTGGCCGGTGCATTCGGCGCGCATATCTCGCCCAAACATGCGATGGTACTGGGGATGATTCCCGATGCGCCCCTTGATCGCGTCGTCTCGGCGGGCAATGCCGCCGGCACCGGCGCCCGGATCGCGCTGTGCAGCCGCGCCGCGCGTGACGAGGTCGAGGCGCTGGTCGGCGCGATCCACAAGGTCGAGACCGCGATCGAGCCGCGATTTCAGGAACATTTCGTCGCCGCCAACGCGATCCCGCATGCGACCGCGCCCTTTCCCGAACTGGCCCGCGTCGTCACCCTGCCCTCCCCAAGTTTCAATGCGGGCGGCGGCGACGGTGGCCGTGGGGGCCGCGGCCGGCGGCGGCGCGGATGATGCAGATCCCGGTCGAGACGCTGCTTGAACGCGTGGCGCAGGGAAACCGCGCCGCCTTCGCTGCGCTTTATTCCGACACGGCCGGGAAACTTATGGGGGTTTGCCTACGTATCCTGAGGAACAGGCAAGACGCCGAAGAGGCGTTGCAAGAGGTGTTCACGCGCATATGGCTGCGCGCCGGGCGCTATGACCAGAACAAGGGCCGTGCCATGACATGGATGATCGCAATCGCGCGCAACCACGCCATCGACCGGCTGCGCGCCGCGCAATCGGCGCGGCTGGGCCGGGACGAGGCGGCGACGCCCGACGAATTCCCCGACGCGACCCCCGGCGCCGAGGCGCAGGCGGTTGCACGAGGCGAACTGGGGCGGATCGACGATTGTTTCGGTCAGCTTGACCCGGACCACGCGACCGCGGTGCGTGGCGCCTATCTTGACGGGTTTTCCTATGCCAAACTGGCCGCGCGCCACGCCGTGCCGGTGAACACGATGCGGACGTGGCTGCGCCGCAGTCTGCTGAAACTGAAGGATTGTCTGGACGGATGACCACGGGCGTCGAAGATATGTCTCCCGAGGAACGGGACGATCTGCTGGCGGCGGAATACGTGCTGGGCACGCTGGACCATGCCGAGCGTCTGGCAGCCGCACGAAAGGCGGGCGACGATCCCGGCTTTGCTGCGCGGGTCGCGGCATGGCAGGCGCGGCTCGCCCCTCTGGACGCGCAATATGACGACGTGCCCGCCCCGCCGCTTCTGCCCGCGATCGAGGCGCGGCTTTTCGGCCGGGCACCGGCGCGCGCGCCGTTCTGGCGCCGCTTCTGGGGCGGGCTCGGCCTGGGTATGGGCGCTGGATTCGCGACGCTTGTGCTGGCGGTCGCGCTGCTTGCGCCGGGCCTCTTCACGCCGCGGCCCGCGATGCCTGCGCTGGGCACGACGCTGTCGGCCGATGCCGGTGCACTGGTCTTCGCCGCGCGCTACGACAGGGCAAGCGGCATGCTGGAGGTGACCCGCATGGCCGGTGGCGCGGCGCCTACGGGGCGTGACTATGAATTGTGGTCGATCGCGAAGGGCGGCCAGCCGATCCCGCTCGGCGTCATGCGCGGCGACAGCATGAAGCGCAAGGTCCCCGGCCTGACACCGGGCATGATCCTCGCCGTCAGCATGGAGCCGCGCGGCGGCGCACCAGACGGCAAGCCGACAAAGGTGATGGCGACCGGGGTTATCGTCGCGCTGTGATCGCGTACGCGGCGGACGGAGCCGTCGCGCGCCCCGCCACCGTCCGCCAGTAGCCCGCCGCCGTCCACCAGTACTCCGCACCGTCGACCAGCGCCCCGCACCGGTCGTCAGCCACGGCTACCGCCCCGGCGCCGTTTCCCCGACCCTGTCGCGGTGCCGCGGCCTTCCCGATCGCACCTGCACAGGGCCGCGCACCGGGCGACCCGGGCGCCCTTCCCGCCGGAGATTCATTTTTTTTCGAAAAGATGCGATGCGCGTGAAACTTC
>JASBUM010000016.1 GCA_030147905.1 Acidimangrovimonas sp. | reverse complement strand
CGAGCGGACACGCCCGATCCGGGGGATCGGGCTTTCGACGCGCGCGGACGCTGGCGCGATCCCCCGGCCCGATGGCTGGCCCTGCGCGAGGACCGCACCGCGGAGGACATCCTTGCCGATCGCGACATGCTGGCCCATCTGCACGCGGCCATAGCGGCGCTGCCACCCGCGCAGCGCGCGGTTATGATCCTGCGCGCGCAGATGGGGCTGGAACCGGCCGAGATCTGCCGCATCCTGTCGATTTCCGACGCCAACCTGCGCGTGCTCACCCACCGAGCGCGATCGCGGCTGCGCCGCAGCATCGAGGATCATCTGCGCTGAAGCCGCGCCGCCGGTTGCGCGCGCGGCGTACCGGTCCCTTCTGCCCGTTCCTGCCGCCTGTTCCCGCCGCCCGTTCCACGGTCGCGAAGGCCCGGACGACATTTTTTTTGACTTCATCTGTAACGAAAGCGATCTTCGGCACTCTCTGTTCCGCGAAACCGGGCAAGGATGGCCAGAATGTTGCGCTGCAAGGATGTCGCCCATCAGGCGAATACGCTGATCGACGGGGATCTGTCTCCGGCGACAGCCTTTCGCATGCGGCTGCATCTTGCAATGTGCCGGCATTGCAGGCGCCTCGTCGCACAGCTGCGCCTGACCCGGGCGCTGTGCGAAGAGGTCGCCCGCAGCACCGGCGCGCCGCCCGCACCCGCGACGGCCGACGATCTGCCACCGGCCCTGCGCGCCCGGCTTCGCACCCGCAACGCCGGGCGGCACGGGCCGCCCGACACGGAACAGGGGCCCTGAGCCCCGGGAGAGGAGCAAGATGGACAAGCTGTTGTCAGGCGTGATCGCCGGATTCATCGCCACGATCGTGCTGTCGGCGCTGATGATCGCCAAGGCCATGATGGGACTGATGCCGGATCTGAACGTCATCAAGATGCTGAGCCACATGATGGGAACGCCGCCCGCCGGCGGATGGATCGCCCATTTCCTGATCGGGAGCGTGGCCTGGGGCGGACTATTCGCGCTGATCTACGACCATATTCCCGGTGAGGGCGCATGGTTGCGCGGTGTCATCTTCGCCATCGGGGCATGGCTGGCGATGATGATCGTCGTCATGCCGATGGCCGGCGCGGGGCCTTTCGGGATGAATCTGGGGGTGATGGCGCCGGTGATGACACTGATGCTGCATCTCGTCTTCGGCGCCGTCATGGGCGCGGTCTACGGCACCCGCGAACAGGCGGCGCCCGCGCACTGACCGTCTGCCCGTTTCCCGGCGCGCGCCCCCGGCACCAGCCGCGGGGCGCGCGCGTGCCGGGTGCGAACAGAGCCCGGCAGACGGCACGACCGTGGAATCGGGCGGTGCAGCCGCCCGGGGACCTCGGACCTGCGCTGCCTTGCCGCTTGCACGCCCGGCCGATCGCGCGCCCCTCACGCCTCGGCCCCGCCCGTCTCAGTCCCGCCCGCCTCAGTCCCGCCGTCCCGATGTCCCGCCGGGGACCGTCCGCGCGCGGAGCGCACCGCCCCCCGCACGCGGGACGCTTTGCGCGGGGCGCGTTCCGCGCTAGCATCCGGGCAATGCCGGGGGCCGCCGCCGCCATTGTTGGCCGCCCGTCCGGTGCAATCCGTGGAGGACGCCATGCCAGACACCGTCATCGAACCCGCCGCCCGCGCCGGAACGCCGCAGCGCAGCGTCATCGTGCAGGGCTTCACCAACAGCGTTCTCGACCCCGCACAGCCGATGCTGGGCCCCGTCGAGGACGGCGGCACGATCATCGCCAATACCGCGCCCGGCTGCTGGGGGCCGATGATAACCCCGCGCCTGCGCGGCGGCCACGAGGTTACCCGCCCGGTCGCGGTCGCCGGCGCCGAGCCCGGAGACGGGATCGTCATCCGCATCCGCGACGTCTCGGTGACATCGCTGGCCACCGCCTCGGGGCACGACAGCTCGCCCGAAGGTTATTGCCTGGGCGACCCCTATGTCGCCGCGCGCTGCCCGCATTGCGATGAATTGTGGCCCGAAACCCATGTCGAGGGGATCGGCAGCGAAGCGGTCAAATGCGACCGCTGCGGCAATACCGTCAAGCCGTTCGAGATCGTCCACGGCTACACCGTCACCTTCGACGAGACCCGCCGCCTGGGCATTACCCTGCCGCGCGAGGGCGCCGAGACGATTGCCCGTCATGCCCATCACTATGCCGCCCTGCCCGACGCATCGGTGCAGCATCCGATCCTGACCTATGCGCCCTCGCATCTGGCCGGCGCGATCGTGCGGATGCGCCCCTTCCTGGGGCAGCTGGGTACCTGCCCCTCGACGCCGATGCCCGATTCCCACAATGCCGGCGATTTCGGCGCCTTCCTCGTTGGCGCGCCGCATGACTATGCGCTCACCGCCGAGGAACTGGCCACCCACAAGACCGACGGGCACATGGACATCGACGCCGTCCGCCCCGGCGCGGTGCTGGTCGCGCCGGTCAAGGTCGAGGGGGCCGGCGTCTACATGGGCGACATGCACGCAGCCCAGGGCGACGGCGAGATCGCCGGCCACACGATGGATGTCTCGGGCAGCGTCACCTTGCAGGTGTCGGTCCTCAAGGATTATCCGATCGACGGACCGGTCCTGTTCCCGCTGGCCGAGGATCTGCCGCCGCTCGCCCGTCCGTTCAGCGCCAACGAGCGTGCCCGCGCCGAACGTCTGGCCGCACATTGGGGGATTGAGGCGTTGGAGGAGACCGCACCGATCTCGGTGATCGGAACCGCACCCGACCTCAATGGCGCGATCGAGAACGGACTGGCTCGCGCGGCGCGTCTGCTGGGCATGAGCGTGCCGGAAGTGCGCAACCGTGCCACGATCAACGGTGCGATCGAGATCGGGCGCGCGCCGGGCGTCATCCAGGTGACGTTCCTCGCCCCGCTCGACCGGCTCGACGCGGCCGGGCTGGGCGAGATCGCGCGCGAGCAATACGGCCTGTGACAGGGGCGACGATCCGGACGGTGATCCGCATGCGATCCGGGACGGATGTCCGGCGGGCCGTTTTCCGCGGCCCGCCTGCCCGCCATGTCTTCCGGCCCCGTCATTTCGCGGGCGGGGGCAGGTTTGCCTAAATCCGCTTTCGGCAACGCTTCTGCCGGGGCCCCTCTTCCGGGCGCCTCTCTTCGCGCCGGAGCGCCCCGGGGCGTCGCGCCAGCCGCGGCGCCCCCTTTCCCGGCACGAAGGTCGAACCGGGCGCGGGCGCCGCGCGTGCCGGCAAGGTTCACGACGGGCGCGGCCGGCGCTGTCCCGAAGCGGCGAAGATCAGTTCGGCCCGCGAGCCCACGCCGAACTTTTCCAGCAGCC
>JASBUM010000012.1 GCA_030147905.1 Acidimangrovimonas sp. | reverse complement strand
CCGGATCGGCACGAAAAGCATTGATAGCTGTCAACGTCCCCTCGGAGATTGCCGTATTACGCCGATACCGTAGCGGCAATCGGCGGCGTTTTTCTCGTGCGGCGGGTTGAAACGGCGGGGACGGTAACCCTTGCGTGTCTTTCCGGTTGAAGACTTCGCAGCGACGGCATCCGGTGGTGCCTGATCCGCGCCCGCGGAGCCGGCGCGGCAGAATCACCTGGCAGAATCACCTGGCGGAACCGCCTGGAAGAATCGCCTAGCGGTGGGTGGTGCATACCTCTTCGCCGTCGGAACGCACCGACAGGCTGGCCGAGTAGCTGCTGCCGTCACCCGAATTGACGACGACCGCCCCCACGATCTTGGCCTGGTTGGGATGAATCGCGAAGATGCCGCTCTGGACGACGTTGGAACTGCCGCCCGCCCCTTGGGAGCGGATGGTGAAGCTGTAGTCGCCCCGGACCTCCTCGTTGGCCCAGATGACACCCGTCAGCTCGAGCCCATTTCCGACCGGGCGGCTGCGTATTTCGCAGCGGATCGTATTCATTGCATAGGCTCCCTCGGTTGTGCCGATCAGCAGACAGGCGACTATGCCCAGACACAGGCGCCCGAGACGCCGATGGCGGAACGGGGAGTTCGGGGCGGGGCGGGGCCCTGCGCATTGCGGGGACGATGCAATGGAGGGCATGGCGAGGCCTTTCATTCTTTTTCTTCTTTGCTCGGTGCCGGACCGGTTCACGGCTGCTGCCCGTGACTTCGGCCCGGCACGCGGGAATTCGTTGAGGCGCGGACCCGACTACTGGGTGCTGAAGTTCAGGCTGATGGAACCTTGGCTATTGCCCATCGAGGACTGGACGTTGATGCTTTGGGACAGACCCGGGTGGTTATTCGACTGGAAGCTTCCGCTGGCTTGGAAATTCCCCGATTGCTGGGTGGAGTGGCTCAGCCCGCTGCCGGACTGAATATTCGCGGCCGAATTGAATGAACCATTTTGGCCGATGCTGGAGGTATTGCCGGTGCCGGCCTGCATCGAGACCGCCATGTTGCCGGAGCCGCTTTGTGTGCTCGTGGCAATATTGGCGATGCCGTCCTGCGCGGTGACCGAGAGGTTGTGGAATCCCTGCTGCACAGTGCTCGAATAGTTCTGACCCGCCACGGCCAGCGACGCACTGAAGAGCAATGAAGCGACCCCAATCAGTAGTCTTTTCTGGACATCCTTCATCGTTCTCCTCCTTCTGGATTTGTCGAATCTAGGATTGGCAGGGCAGCGTGGCGCTGCCCTGCGCAACGACGATTGTCAGTTCTGGATGGTGAGCGAGGCGTTGCCGGTCCCCGACTGGCTCGTCTGGGAATAGTTGCCCATGTTGGTCTGAACGGTTCCCGAGAGGTTCGAGACTCCGCTCTGGCCGGTAACCGACGTGTTGTAGGCGCCGCCCTGGGCGGAGACCGAGACGTTGGTGTTGCCGGACTGACCGGTCATGCTGAGGTTGCTGTTGCCGTTCTGATAGGTATGGCTGAAGTTGCTCAGGCCGTTCTGGGCGGTGCCTTGGCCGTTACCCGTGCCGATCTGATCGACGATCGAGACGTTGCCGTTGGCGAAGGAGGCACCGGCCGAGATGGCGAGGGCGGCGAGGGCGATGGCGAGCTTTTTCATGATTCATCTCCTGGTTTAGATGCGTGACAGCATTCCGATGGACCGGGCCGTATACCCGTGCCCTGTAATCAAGCTAGCGAGCGCCGGGCGTTTCGGGGGGTGCGCAATCGTCACCCGAAATCGCCCGATCCGCGGCCTATCCGGTCGAAATCGGCAGTGCTCGGCCGCATCGGGCCGGAAACGGGGGAATCGCGGCGCGCGCCGGCCCGCCTGTCCCTCGGTCCCGGCAGAATCGGGCATCCGCCGTGCATTCGGGCCGCGATCCCCGCGCGACCGGGGCCCGGAGGCCCATCGGGCCCGGTCCATTCGTGCGGATGCGCGGCTCTCGGGCCATTCGGGGCATATGCCTGCCGCCCAAGGGAAGTTTCGGTCGGTTCGTGGCGCGCTTGGGGAACTTCGCCCGGGTTTTGCTAGGGTCGGGTGGATTTCCGGCCCGGATGGGTCAGAAAATGCCCCGTTCGGGCCGGGCGCCGGATCGAAGGGCTGCCGGGCCGGCTGGGGCGCCGAATAAGGATCGAAGCGGGATCGTCCGGGACGCGCGCTGTCTGGAAAGATGGCTGCTGCACCGCGGGCGCTCGACCGGCCACGACGGGTGTCGGCTCGGCCGTGCCTGTAGCCGGCCGCCGGCGATCAGGCCGTCGACCGGCATCGTGGCGGACATATATCAGGGCGAGGTGGTTTGGGGGGCGGGGCGGCTTTGCGTCGGGACAGCATCGCGCCGGCATCAGCATCGCGCCGCATTAGTATCGGAACGGGCTAGGTTCGGGCGTATCCGGCGACCGGCGGCCGGGCGCGCGGTCATGCCGGCGCTTCAAGCGCGGCCATGAAGCGGCCATGAATACGAAGGGCGAGGCGGTGCGTCGGGGCGGGCAGCCGCGGGCCGGATGGCATGGCCGGCTTGGCCAGCCTGACGGCCGACTGGGCGCGGCGCATGAAGCTGCCGCGCCCAGGGCCCCTCCGACCCGCCCCGGCCGGAAGGGAGAGGCGACCGCCTTTCGGCAGCTGCCCCGTTCTGAAGAAGAACCCGGATCAGATTCCGAGCTGGAAATTGAAATAGTCCAACGACTGGTTGCTCAGCTGGTGCCCGTCGGTGGCCTTGAGCAGGGCTTCCTCCATCTGCCGTTGCAACTGGTCTAGCCGGGCCTGGGCGGCGGCAGCCACGGCCTGGGCATGTTGATAGGTCTGGGTCGCGACCAGCTCCGCCTTGAATTCGTCGAGCTTGCTTTGGTAGCCGGCGGCTGTGGGGTCGAGCGCGCCGATGTCGGCCTCGATCTGACCCACGTTGCGGCCGTTGTATTCGGGCGCGGTTTCGGCGGCGGCCAGCATCGCCTGGGCGCTGCGCAGCGCGGCTTCGTCCTTCCGCACCTCCAGCGCGGTCTTGCGATAGGTGGCGATCCGGCCGATCTGGCTGTCGGGCGCGGCATGTTCGAAAGCCTTGGGGTCGGCGTGGAAGGCGTTGAGCCCCTTGAGCTCGGCCGCCGTCAGGCCGTGGCTGTCAATGGTCTCGGCGCGATCGGCGGGCGCGAGGGAGGCACTCATCGAGTGCAGGCGATCGCCGGCATTGCCGCCGCCGCTTCCACCCGCGGCCGTCGCGCTGGAGGAGATGTCGCCGCTCGTACCAACATTGCCGCCGACGTTGCCGCCGACGTTGCCCCCGACGTTGCCCCCGACACTGCCGCCGACACTGCCGCCAACGTTGCCGCCAATGCCCGCGCCGGCCGCGCCATGGTCGCCGGCGAAGGCCGCATGGGTGCCGAACGGTAACGCCATCGTGGTCGCGATAGGCGCCAGAGCAACCGCGAGCGCGGCGCAGCCGACAGAGAGAGAATTGCGCAGTTCCATCAAACCCTCCTTCGTTACATGCTGAAATTTTTATTGGGGGTATCCGTTCGGCTTGCCTCAACCGCGGTCATCCGCCAAGGCCCCGCATGCGCGGTCCCGCCCGGCCGGCGGACAATGGCCGGGCAGGGGGTGGCATCATGGCGGAAAGTCGCACGCCGGCACCGGCCGTACGAAATCTCGTGATCGGCGCCGTTGATTCGCACCGCCGCCCTTGCAGCCGCGGCCGCCGGGCGCAGATAGAACGGCGCAGCCCGGTGCAGCGATGCGCCTTGCCTTGCCGCGCCCGGGCACATATCGAAACGCGACCAACCAGGTCATGACACGCCGCATGCCCGTGCGACATGCCGTATGCCCGTGCGACACGCCGCAGGACGGATGCCTGCGGCGCGGACGGCCGGGAGCGGCGCGGAAGGCCTCGACGGGCGAGCGGAGCGGCCGTGTCCGGCACTGGAACGATCCGGCCGGGTGCAGCCCCCGGCGCCGTGACGGAGCAGGAACAGGATGAACAAGACAGCGGTTTCCGGCACTGCAGCCGCCGCCCCCGCACCACCGGCCGACGGCCTGCCGATGCCGCGCCGCGCGCTTGCCCTGGCGGCGATCGTCGTCGGGCTCATGCTGGCGGTTCTGGACGGAACCATTGCCAATGTCGCGCTGCCCTCGATCGCGCGCGACCTGAACGCGCCGGCCTCCGCCTCGATCTGGATCGTCAACGGCTACCAGCTGGCCATCGTCGTGGCGCTCCTGCCGCTGGCCAGCCTGGGCGAGATCATCGGCTACCGGCGGGTCTATCTGGGGGGCATCGCGCTGTTCACGCTTGCCTCGGTCGGCTGCGTGCTGTCGCGCGACCTGACCGCGCTTACGGTCTCGCGCATCATCCAGGGTTTCGGCGCCGCCGGGCTGATGAGCGTGAACGCCGCCGTCCTGCGCTATACGGTGCCGGCGCGGCGTTTCGGCGCCGCGATCGGCGGGGTCTCTCTGGTGGTGGCGGTGGCGGCCACCTTCGGGCCGGTGCTGGCCGGGCTGATCCTCGGCTTTCTCTCCTGGCCGTGGCTTTTCGCCATCAACATTCCGCTGGGGCTTGCGACATTGGCGCTGGGCTTTCCGAGCCTGCCCGACAGCGATCGCGCGGCGCATCGCTTCGACGGGCTCAGTGCGGTGCTCAGCGCCGTCGCGCTGGGCGGTGCGATCACCACCATCGACAGTTTCGGCCACCGCCTGGCCTGGGCGGTCGTCGTGCCGCAGATCGCCGTCTTCGTTACCGCGCTGGTCTGGCTGGTCCGGCGCGAGCGCCGATCGCCACGGCCGATGCTGCCGCTCGACCTGCTGCGGATCCCGGTCTTTTCGCTGTCGGTCTCGACCTCGGTCGCGGCCTTCACGGCGCAGCTTCTGGCCTTTGTCTCGCTGCCTTTCCTCTATCAGGTGCAGATGGGCTTCAGCCCCGAGAAGGTGGGCCTTCTGATGATGCCGTGGCCGCTGGCGATCGCGCTTGTGGCGCCGCTTTCGGGCTGGTTGTCCGACCGGGTTTCGCCCGCGATCCTGGGGGGCGTGGGTCTGCTTTGCCTGGGCGCGGGGCTGGGAGGGCTTGCAGTGCTGCCCGGCCATGCGCAGCCGGTCCAGATCATATGGCGGATGGCGTTGTGCGGTGTCGGATTCGGATTGTTCCAGGCCCCCAATAACAAGGTCATGATCGGCACGGCGCCCAAGGCGCGCAGCGGTGCGGCGAGCGGGGTGCAAAGCACCGCGCGGCTGACCGGGCAGTCGCTGGGCGCGGCGCTGGTGGCGCTGATGATGGCGCGCTTCGGGCTCGCCGGCGCGGGCTACGCGCTCTACATGGCGGCGGCTTTCGCGCTCGTTGCCATGGGGCTCAGCCTGGCGCGGCTCTGGGCGCCCCGGCCGCCGGGCGGCGAGGGCGGCGGCGAGGACGGCAGCGAGGGCGGCGGCCGGAGCGAGCCCGCGGGGCGCGAGCGCGCTCAGCCGGCAGGGGCTGGCGGCACGCCGCGGATGTCCGCCGCCTATTTCAATAAATGAAATCAGCAAGGTTGATTTGCCGAATTTTCCGGCTGAAACTTGAACTTTTTCCGCTTTCGGGCTTGCTGTAGCGCCACACGGACGGCTGCAATCCCGGCTGCCGCATCTCGGAGTGGGTTTCGGTGACGCGTGCCGCGATCGGCGGTGCACGGGGCGCCGCGTCCCTGACCGGACCGCCGGGATACGGGGCTGCCGGGTATCCGGGCGGACATGAGAGCAGACAGGCAGGCGGACATGCGGACAGGGGCGGACATGCCGGGGTTTCGACCGCTCCGGCCGGCACCGAAGGCGATGGTCGGCGCGCACCGAACCGCCGCGGTGGCTGCCGGAACGCAGCCCGGGGCGGTCCTTTCCTCAGGCGTTCAGAAGCGCGAGGCCGGGCGCGATTGGTCCCAGCGCGCGTGCACCCGGCTCGATCACGGCGTCTTGCAGGATGCCGCGCAGGTTTCCGGCGATGATCTGCGCCAGCGTGGCGGAAAGTTCGGGGGTGTGAAACAGCGAGATTCGGCGCGCGAATCCGGCGAAGGGCAGGGGATGGATATCCACCTCGGCATGGAAGCGGCGAGCGCGCAGATAGCTCAGCGCGGTGGTGATGGTCCAGCCCGCGCCGTTGCCGATCAGTCCGAAGATCGCCTGATTGCTATCCATCTCGATACGCCCGCGCGGGCTGATCTTGAGCCGCGCGAGCTGGGCCGCGATCTGCCGACCGATGAGCTGGCTGCGTTCATAGCGCAGGAAGGCCAGCGAACCGAGCACGTCGAGGCTTGCCGGTGCCTGGGCGAGCAGGCCGCGCGGCACGGCCAGCAGGAAGGGATCGCGCAGGATCGGCGTCTCGCTCACCCCCTCGGGCGGCTCGCTCGGGCTTGCCGCAAGGCCCACGTCGAGCGCACCGGCGGCGAGGTTTTCATGAATCACATGGCTGGGCGTCGTGGCGAGCGTCAGTTCGCACTGGCCGAGGAAGCCCGCGAGCGCCACTGTCAGGCGCGGGGTCACGTCGTTGTCGAAATCGTCGATGATCCCCAGCCGCAGCCGCCGCAACCCGGTGATGTCGTTGAGCGCCAACTCCGCTGCGCCCTGCCGCAGGTGCTGGATCGCCTCGCGCACATGGATCAGGAAGGCGCGGCCGGTCGGCGTGGGCTCGAGCGGGCGGCGGTGGTGGTCAATCAGCGTCTGGCCAAGCGCCGTCTCCAGGTTGCGCAGCTGCTGCGAGGCGGCCGGCGCGCTCATCCCCAGCCGCCGCGCGGTTTCCTGCACGGAGCCGCAGCGCGCCAGTTCGTCGAAAACCTCGAGCCCCCGCAGGGTGACCGCCTTGCCGATCGTCAGCGCCATTGCCTCACTTCCGTTTTCTTCGGGCCGGGCCGTCGCGGCCTTGGTGCGGCGCGGCCCCGACGGACAACCAATGCAAAGGACATAGAATGACCGAACATTTCCTCAAGCGCGCGGTTCAGGCCGACCCGGTCGAAACCGAGGACCTGCGTGCACGCGTGGCGGCGCATCTGGCCGAGATCGAGCGGGGCGGAGAGCCTGCGGCGCGCGCGCTCGCCCAGCGGCTGGACGGCTGGCAGGGCGATTTCGTGATCGGGGAGGAGACGCTCGACGCCGCCTGTGCGCGGGTTCCGGCCGCGTTGCGCGAAGCGATCGATTATGCGCTGGAGAACATCACGCGCTTTGCCCGGGCGCAGCGCGCGACCCTGACCGAGATGGAGGTGGAACTGCGCCCCGGCCTGCGCGCGGGGCAGCGGGTGATCCCGCTTCGATCGGCGGGTTGCTACGTTCCCGGCGGGCGCTACGCCCATGTCGCGAGCGCGCTGATGACGGTCGCCACCGCCCGTGCCGCGGGTGTGCGCCACGTCGCCGCCGTGTCCCCCCCGCGCAAGGGTGCGGAGGCCGGTGTGCCGGATCCGGTGCTTTACGCGCTTCACGCCGCGGGGGCGGAAAGGATCCTCGCGCTGGGCGGGATACAGGGGATCGCGGCGATGGCCTTCGGCCTGTTCGGTCTCGAGCCCGCGGATATTCTGGTCGGGCCGGGCAATCCCTATGTCACCGAGGCCAAGCGGCAGTTGTTCGGGCGGGTCGGCATCGACATGGTGGCGGGCCCCACCGATGTGATGATCCTTGCCGATGGCGAACAGGACGCGACCCGCATCGCATGGGATCTGGTGGCGCAGGCCGAACACGGCGCCAATTCCCCCGTCTGGCTTGTGACGGATGACGAGCCGTTGGCCCGGCGCGTGGCCGAGCAGGTGCCGCTTTGCGCCGCGCGCCTGCCCGAGCCCAACCGGCAAGCGGCGCTCGCGGCCTGGCAGGCGCTTGGTGCGGTGGTGCTGTGCCCCGACCGCGAGGCGATGGCCCGCTATGCCGACCGGATAGGGCCCGAGCATCTGCATGTCCAGGCGGCGGACCCGGCGTGGTGGCACGCGCGGCTGGCAAGCTATGGTGCGTTGTTTCTGGGCGCGGGGACAACGGTGGCCTTCGGTGACAAGGCGGCAGGGCCCAACCACGTGCTGCCCACCTCGGGTGCGGCGCGCTATACCGGCGGGCTGTCGGTTCACAAGTTTCTCAAGGTCGTCACCTGGCAATCGGCCGAGGCCCCCGGCCGGGACGAGCTTGCCCGGGTGAGCGCTTGCCTTTCCCGCGCCGAGGGGATGGAGGGCCATGCCCGCAGCGCGGATCTGCGCCGTTCGGCGGAGGTGTCGCGGGAAGGCGCGGGGATGCGGCAATAGCGCAGCCAGCGGGCCGCGACGCGGTCGCGGGATCTGCCGCGGGTGGCGGGAAGGCGGAATACCAAGGCGGGGCGAGACGCCGAGCCCGCGCATCCGGCGGGCCGGGGGCCGCGCGCGTCGCCCGCCGTCTCGCTGCGCCCGCCGTCTCGTGTCGTCCGCCGTCTCGCGTCATCCGCCGTCTCGCCGCGTCCGCCCTCGCTGCGCCGGTCGTCTTGCTGGGCCTGCCGTCGCTGCGCCCGTCACTGGGCGCCCGTCGCTGGGCGCACGCCCGTCACGCGGCCCGTCATGCGGCCTGTCACGGGGGGACTGTCACGGGGGTCTGTCACGGGGGTCTGCCGCCGATCAGTCGCGCGTAGCCTGTCTGCCGGCGCGCAAGGCCCGCCCAAGGGGGGGCGGCGCCCGCGGCGGGACTTGTCATTCCGGGGTCGTCATGCCAACGCTCGGAGCGGCCGCGCGGTCCGCTGCGGACAGCGCGTTCCCGGACGCCGCGGACAGGTGCGGCGACGGCGCCGAGGCGAGGCGATGCACCCGACCGGCATGACGCGCGCGGAAGTCGGAAAACGAAGAGGGGGCGGCGATGGTCATGCCATTCGGTCTGGCGTCATGGCAGGTGATCGCGATGGGGTTTGCGATCCTTGGCGCGGGTTTTGTGCGCGGCTACTCGGGCTTCGGGTTCTCGGCGCTGGTGGTGGCGGCGGCGGGGCTTGTCGCCGATCCGCGTCCCTTCGTTCCGGTGGTGATCCTGTGTGAGCTGTCGATGACGCTGGTGCAGGCGCGCGGCCTGCGTGGCGCGATCGACTGGCGACGGGTGCTGATGCTGCTGGTGGGGGCCGCGCTGGCGATGCCCTTCGCGGTTGCGGTGCTCGGCCGGGTAGGGCCGCGCGAGGCCCGGCTTGCGATCTCGGTGGCGATCCTGCTGCTCAGCCTCGTGCTGATCGGTGGCTGGCGGTTTCGCCGGCGGATCGGCTTGGCCGGGCATGTGAGCGTGGGAATGCTGTCGGGGCTGGCCAATGGCGCGGCCGTGGGCGGGTTGCCGGTCGCGGCCTTCATGTCCGCCCAGCCGGTGCCGGCTGCGACCTTCCGTGCCACCATGGTCGTCTATCTTACGGCCATCGACATCATCGCGCTGCCGCTCTTTGCGCATGCCGGGCTTGTGGGCGCCGGCACCGGGGGGGCGGTCGCGCTTGCGCTGCCGCTTGCACTGACGGGCGTGGTGCTGGGGGGGCGGCATTTCCTTGCCGCCTCGCCCGACGATTTCCGTCGCTTTGCGGTGCTGCTTCTGGCGGGGTTGGCGGGGGCAGGTCTGTTGCGCGCATTGGGCTGACGGGCGCGGCCGCCGTGCCATGGCGCCGCCGGACCGGTTCGCCGCGCCGGTGACGGCGCCGCGGTCGCCGGGCGATGTCATTCTGCGGCCATGCGATTTCTTTCGCGCAGTGCTTTCCATTCGCGCCCGTGCTGGGCATAGTCCGGCGACCGCGCCCGGATTTCGCGCGATCCGGCCCCGGCCCGTGCCCGGGCATTGCCGCCCGTACCGGATCCTGTGGCCCGCGCGCGTGGCCATGTTGTTTTGCCTGCTCCGCTTGTTCCGTCCCCTTTGCATCACAGCCCGCTATCAGCCATGACCAAGACCGACGATCTTACGCCCGCCGCCCCGCGCCCGGCCTCCGGCCCGCGCGGCCCGGCCGATCCCGCCCCTGTATCCGGTCCCGCGCCTGCACCCGACCCCGCCCACGCACCCGCCGAATTCCTGCGCGCGCTCTTCGACAGGGCGGTCGAAGTGGCCGATCCGATGCGGATGATCGCCCGGCATCTTCCGCCCAAACCCCGGGGCGGCCGGCTTGTGGTGATCGGCGCCGGCAAGGCCAGTGCCCGGATGGCCGAGGCCGTCGAGGCCGCGTGGGGCCCCTGCGAGGGGCTGGTGATCACGCGCTACGGTTATGGCCGGCCGACCGCCGGGATCGAGATCGTCGAGGCTGCGCATCCGGTCCCCGACGAGGCCGGCCGCGCCGCGACCCGTCGAATGCTGGCGCTTCTCGGGGGGCTTGGCGCGGAGGATTCGGTGCTTGCGCTGATCTCCGGCGGGGCATCGGCGCTTCTGGTGCAGCCGGCGGGCGCGATTTCGCTGGCGGAGAAGCAGGCGGTCAACGCGGCGCTGCTGGCCTCGGGCGCGCCGATCGGGCAGATGAATCTCGTGCGCAAGCACCTGAGCCGGGTCAAGGGCGGTCAGCTTGCCGCCGCGGCCCATCCGGCACAAATGACGGCGCTGATGATCTCGGACGTGCCGGGCGACGATCCGGCGGTGATCGGGTCGGGACCAACGGTGGGCGAGCGTTCGACACCGGCCGAGGCGCGCGCCGTCCTCGAACGCTGGAACATCGCGATGCCGCCCGCGGTCGCGGCGGTTCTGGCCGGCCCGCGTCGCGTGGTGGCGCCCGACGACGCGCGGCTCGCGACGGTCGAGAACCGGGTGATCGCGGCGCCGGCGCAGTCGCTGGCGGCGGCGGCGGAGATCGCGCGGGCGCGCGGCGTCGCCGTCGAGATCCTCGGCGATGCGATCGAGGGCGAGGCACGCGAGATCGCGCGGTCGCAGGCGTCGCTGGCGCGGCAGCGGGCGCAGGCGATGGCGCCCGGCTCCGCGCCCTTGCTGCTGATGTCGGGGGGGGAGTTGACGGTGACGCGCCGCGGCGACGGGCAGGGCGGGCCGAATGCGGAATTCGCGCTTGCGCTCGCGCTGGCGCTGGAGGGCGCGCCAGGCATCCATGCCATCGCCTGCGACACCGACGGGGTGGATGGCGCAGCCGAAGTGGCCGGTGCGCGGATTGGCCCGGACACGTTGCGGCATGCGCGTGACATGGGGGTGGATCCGGGAAGGGCGCTGGCCGCCAATGACAGCCACGGCTTCTTCGCCCGGCTCGGCGACCAGATCGTGACCGGCCCGACCCTGACCAATGTCAACGATTTCCGCGCCATTCTGATCCTGCCCCCCTCGTGAGCAGATGCCCGATTGGCCTGAAGCCCCTGTGATCGGTCCCGGCCCGTTGCGGGCGGTGTCCCCTGCTGGCATCGGCGGTATCGGCCATCCGTTGCCGCCGCGCAGGATACCCGGCCGTCGCGCGTGGTTTCATGACGGAAAAAATGACACCATTGTCATGTCGCTGTCACATAGCGGGGCTATCCGGTGCGCGTCGTCGCCCGCTGCGGGGGATGGCGGAGATCTTATCTGTCCTGTTCCGGGAGAATTGCCGTGAGCTTCATCAAAACCATCGCTGCGGGCGCTGCCGCCGCCGCGTTCAGCCTTTCGCTGTCGGGCGTGGCCCAGGCCGCCGATATTTCCGGCGCCGGGTCGAGCTTCATCTACCCCGTCTTCGCCAAGTGGGGCGCCGCCTACAAGAAAGAAACCGGCATCGGCCTGAACTACCAGTCGATCGGCTCGGGCGGCGGCATCAAGCAGGTGATTGCCAAGACCGTGACCTTCGGCGCCTCGGACAAGCCGCTGAGCGACGCGACGCTGGCCAAGAACGGCCTGACCCAGTTCCCGATGATCTCGGGCGGGATCGTCATGATGTACAACGTCAAGGGCATCAAGCCGGGTGAGCTGATCCTCGATGGCAAGACCGTCGAGAAGATCTACATGGGCCAGA
The DNA here is from genome assembly GCA_030147905.1 of Acidimangrovimonas sp. Next base: position 3,335 of record JASBUM010000012.1, on the reverse strand, counting down.
TCACCAAGTGGAACGATCCGGCGATCCAGGCGCTGAACAAGGACGTCAAGCTGCCCAACCAGCCGATCGTCGTCGTCCACCGCTCGGACGGGTCGGGCACGACCTTCAACTTCACCAACTACCTGTCGAAGATCTCGGCCAAGTGGAAGGACCAGATCGGTTCGGATACCGCCGTCGAATGGCCGGTGGGCCTGGGCGCCAAGGGTTCGGAAGGCGTCGCCAACACCGTCAAGCAGACCGCGGGCGCGATCGGCTACAACGAATATGCCTATGTCATCCAGAACAAGCTGGGCTATGCCCGGATGATCAACAAGGAAGGCAAGGTGGTTTCGCCCTCGCTCGAGACCTTTGCCTCGGCCGCGGCCAATGCCGACTGGAAGGGCGCCAAGAACTTCCACGTCATCATCACCGACCAGCCCGGCGCGAAAAGCTGGCCGATCGCCGCTTCGACCTGGGTCCTGATCCACAAGGATCCGCGCAACCCGACCGCCGCCAAGGACGCGCTGACCTTCTTCGCCTGGGCCTACAAGAACGGCAAGCCCGAAGCCAAGGCGCTTGACTATGTCGCGATCCCCGACAACGTCGTCTCGCTGATCGAGAAGTCCTGGGTCGCCAACATCAAGACCAACGGCAAGCCGGTCTTCGTCGCCTCCAAGTGACGACCGGGCACTGCAACGACCAGGGCGCGGGCAGGTTTTCCTGCCCGCGCTTGCCGCACGAATGGAGATGGGTTAGGGCAAGCGGATGACGATGATGTCTGACACCGGCGGGAAGGCCAGCGCGGCCGCGGCCGCCTCGGCGGCCCTGTCGCGGCGGATGGCCCGGCAGGACCGTATCTTCATCGCCATCACATGGGCCTCCGCGGTGGCGGTGGTGCTGGTGCTGGCGGGGGTGCTGGTCTCGCTGCTGATCGATTCGCTGCCGGCGCTGCGCACCTTCGGCCTTCCCTTCCTGTGGCATGAACGCTGGAGCCCGGCCAAGGACATCTACGGCGCCGCCGCACCGATCTACGGCACGCTGATGACCTCGCTGATCGCCATGCTCATCGGGGTGCCGATCAGCTTCGGCATCGCCATCTTCCTGACCGAGATATGCCCCCAGAAGCTGCGCCGCCCGATCGGTACGGCGATCGAGCTGCTGGCCGGGATCCCGTCGATCATCTACGGGTTGTGGGGCTTCTTCGTGCTGGCGCCCATCATGCAGCGGACGGTCCAGCCCTTCCTCATCAACACCTTCGGCGACGTGCCGGTGATCGGCACGCTGTTTTCGGGGGCGCCCTACGGGATCGGCCTTCTGACCGCCGGCATCGTTCTGGCGATCATGGTGCTGCCGTTCATCACCTCGGTCACCCGCGACGTCTTCGCCACCGTTCCGGTGATGCTGCGTGAAAGCGCCTACGGCATGGGCATGACAACCTGGGAGGTCGTGCGCCACATCATCATCCCCTATACCCGCCTCGGCCTCGTGGGCGGCGTGATGCTCGGCCTCGGCCGCGCGCTGGGCGAGACGATGGCAGTGACCTTCGTCATCGGCAACGCGCACCGCATCTCGGCCTCGCTGCTGGCGCCGTCGACGACGATTTCGGCCGCCATCGCCAATGAATTCTCCGAGGCGACGACCAAGCTCTACACCTCCAGCCTGGTGGCGCTGGGCCTGATCCTGTTTCTCATCACCTTCGCCGTGCTCGCCCTGGCCAAATGGCTGATCGGGCGGGTCGAGCGCTACTAGGAGGGGGGCGCGATGTCGATTGCCGCACGCCGCTATCGCCGCAACCGGGTCGCGATCGCCCTGTCGATCATGGCCGCGGGGCTGGGATTGTTCATCCTGGCCGCGATCCTGTGGACGCTGCTGTGGAACGGGCTGGGGGCGATCCGGCCGTCGATCTTCATCGAGATGACGCCGCCGCCGGGATCCGACGGAGGGCTTGCCAACGCGATCTTCGGCTCGGTCGCGATGACGCTGGTCGCGATCGCCATCGCGACGCCGGTGGGGATCCTCGCGGGCACCTACCTGTCCGAATATGCGCGCGGCTCGAAGATCGGCGAGGCGGCGAAATTCATCAACGACGTGCTGCTGTCCGCACCCTCGATCATCGTCGGTCTTTTCATCTATGCCGCGCTGGTGGTGCCCTTCGGCCATTTCTCGGCCTGGTCGGGCGCGATCGCGCTGGCGGTGATCGCCCTGCCGGTCATCAACCGTACCACGCAGGACATGCTGGCCCTGGTGCCCAATTCGCTGCGCGAGGCCGCCGCCGCGCTGGGCGCGCCGCGCTGGAAGACGATGACCTTCGTCATCTACCGGTCGGCGCGTTCGGGGATCCTGACCGGGGTGCTCCTCGCCGTCGCCCGGATCAGCGGCGAGACGGCGCCGCTGCTGTTCACCGCGTTGAACAACCAGTTCTGGTCCACCGACATGAGCAAGCCGATGGCCAACCTGCCCGTGGTCATCTTCCAGTTCGCCATGAGTCCCTACAACGACTGGCAGCGCCTTGCCTGGGGCGGCGCGCTGATCATCACCGCGGCGATCCTGATCCTGAACATCGTCGCACGCACCATGGCCGGCCGCCGCGGGTCCTGAAGGAGAAAGCCGTGAACATGTCCGACAATCCCACCCATGGCCTAACGCTTCAGCCCCAGGCGGACACCTTCGTCCAGGGGGATTCCGACCGGCCGGTCAAGCTTGAGGTGCGCGACCTGCGCTTTCGCTACCAGAACGGGCACGAGGCGCTGAAAGGCATCAACCTGCAGCTGCGCGACAAGACGGTCACCGCCTTCATCGGGCCGTCGGGCTGCGGCAAGTCCACCCTCCTGCGGGTCTTCAACCGGATGTACGACCTCTACCCCGGCCAGCAGGTCACCGGGGAGGTCCTGCTGGACGGGCGCAATATTCTCGGCAAGAACGAGGACCTCAACCGGCTGCGCTCAAAGATCGGCATGGTCTTCCAGAAGCCGACCCCTTTCCCGATGTCGATCTACGAGAACATCGCCTTCGGTATCCGCCTCTACGAGAAGCTGTCGAAATCCGAGATGAACGACCGGGTCGAGGCGGCGCTGCGCGAAACCGCGCTGTGGGACGAGGTCAAGGACAAGCTGCACCAGTCCGGCCTTGGCCTGTCGGGCGGCCAGCAGCAACGCCTCTGCATCGCCCGCGCGGTGGCGGTCAAGCCCGAGGTGCTTCTGCTCGACGAGCCGGCGTCGGCGCTCGATCCGATCTCGACCGCCAAGATCGAGGATCTGATCGGCCGGCTTGCCTCGGACTACTGCATCGCGATCGTCACCCATAACATGCAGCAGGCGGCGCGCAGCTCGCTCTATACCGCCTTCATGTATCTCGGC
>JASBUM010000005.1 GCA_030147905.1 Acidimangrovimonas sp. | reverse complement strand
CCCTCGATCCTCAACGCCTCGCCCGAGGCGGCGGCCGGCGGCGGGCTGGCACTCCTGCAAAACGGCGATCGGGTGCGCATCGATATTCGCGCCGGCCGCGCCGATATCCTGCTGCCGCCCGAGGAACTGGCCGAACGCGCCCGCGCGCTTGCGGCCAAGGGCGGCTATGCCAGCACCGAAAGCCAATCGCCCTGGCAGCAATATTTCCGCGAGATGGTCGGCCCGCTGTCGGAAGGCATGACCCTGCGCGACGCCGACCGCTATCGCGGCATCGCGGCCAAACACATCCCGCGCGACAACCACTGAGCGTCGGTGCCCGCGCGCGGTCGCGGGCGCCGTTCAACCGCCGCCGCGCGCGATCGTCCGCGTGACGCCGCCCGACACCTGACACCTGACGCCCGACACCCGGCATCGGGGCGGTGCCGCGAGCCCGGGCGCTGCACCGGCGGCGTGACCGCACCACCCGCCGGCCGCATCCCGCCTCTGCGGGGCGCGCCGCCATGCGCAAATTGCCTGAAACAAGCGCATCGATCGGCAAGAAACGACACCGGCAGAATGGCTGGATGCCTCGGGAAAATTACCACCACAGCCATTTAAATTGCTGAAATTCAAATATCATTTACGTTCCGACCCAATATGATTCGGCCTGTCTATAAGAAAGTAACCGACCTCATGCAGAAATGATTAATACGTAAACTTCCGGTGAAGTCACGAAACGAAAGCCGATATATATAGATCTGACGCAATCGCCTAGCGTAGCGTCCGAGCGATGGTCATTAAGGAATGGTCAACCCTGGTTAACATCAGGAGTTTGATATCCGCCTGGAGGAGGAGTGAACCATGGCAATCCACAAGAAATTTCGTAAACTCGCGCTTGGCGCGACCGCATTGACGGCCCTTGCCGCACTAGGGGTCGCCAGCCCTGCGGTAGCCGCCAGCGACAGCGGACCGATCAAGATCGGCGTCATCGGCGAGGCATCGTCGGTCGCCGGGGCGGCGATCATCAACGCCGCCAAACTCGCCGCCGACGACATCAACGCCCAGGGGGGGGTGAACGGGCGCAAGGTACAGATCATCTCCTACGACGATCACAGCTCGGCCTCGGACGCGGTCAGCGCCTTCAAGCGGCTGGCCACGCAGGACAAGGTCGATGCGGTCGTCGGCAGCTTCATGAGCGAGGTCGTGCTCGCGCTCGAACCCTGGGCCGCGCGGCTGCACATGCCCTTCATCTCGCCCGGCGCGGCCAGCACCAAGATCCCCGGTGCGGTGCATGCCAATTACAAGCAGAACAAATATACCTTCCAGGGCTGGCTGAATTCGGCCTTCCTCGCGCAGTCGGTTTGCGATTTCGCCAAGGACGTGATGGTCGGCCAGTATCACATGAAGACCACCGTCATCATGAGCGAGAACGCCGCCTGGACGGCGCCGCTGGACGCGACCTACAAGAAATGCCTGCCCAAGGCCGGGCTGAAGGTGCTCGACGAAATCCGGTTCAACCCCGACACCACCGATTTCACGCCGATCTTCAACAAGATCGAGGGATTGCACCCCGACGTGATCGCGACCGGCATTTCCCATGTCGGCGTCCGCCCGACGGTGCAATGGCATGATCAGCAGGTGCCGCTGCCGATGATCGGGATCAGCTCGCAGGCCAGCACCTCGACCTTCTGGAAGGACACCAATGGCGCGGCCGAGGGTGTCATCACCCAGACCGGGGCCACCCCGGACGTGGCGATCACGCCCAAGACAATCCCCTTTGCGCAGGCCTATCAGAAGAAGTTCGGCAGCTCGCCTTCCTATGATGGCTATGTCAGCTATGACGATGTCCATGTCATCGCCGATGCGATCAAGCGTGCGGGATCGACCAATCCCGACAAGATCGTTGCCGCGATGGAGAAGACCAACTACGTCGGCACCGTCGGCCGGATCCAGTTCTACGGCAAGGATTCGCCCTATGCCCACGGGCTGAAATACGGCCCCGGCCTGGTGACCGGTCTCGACATCCAATGGCAGAGCGGCAAGCAGGTCGCCGTTTGGCCGAACAAGATCGCCGACGGCAAGATCAAGTTCCCGGCCTTCGTGAAGGTCAGCGCCGCCACCCACTGAACCGGAACCCCCCGGCCGCGCGCGCGTGACGAGGAGGCACGCCGCGCGACCGCGGGGACCGACCCTGCCCGCCGACGCGGGCGGGGCCGATCGGTGCGGCCCGCGGGTCGCGGCTGCACCGGGGCGCGAGGCGGGAGCGGCCCAAAACGAAAAGAGGCACCGCGAAGGCGGGCACGGAGGTGGGATGGTAGCGATACAGATCTTGATCGACGGTTTCGTCGTCAGTGCGCTTTACGGGCTTGGTGCCATCGGTTTCACGCTGATCTTCGGCGTGACCGGGGTTCTCAACCTCGCCCATGGCGGCATCATGGTGGTGGCCGCATTGATCGGCTGGTATGCGGCCAACCATTTCGGGCTTGATCCCTACAGCGCGGCGGCGCTCGGGACGCTCGCGGGGCTGATCTCGGCCTATGCGACCTATTTCGTGGTCATCCGGCCGATCCAGCGCTCGCGCACCATCCCGGCCGACGAGGAAGAGATCTTCATCCTTACCGCCACGCTTTTGTGGGGGGTGATGATCCAGGACGGGCTGGCCTATCTGTTCACCGACAATCCGGTGACGATGCGGCCGCTGCTGCCGGGTGTCGTGCATATCCTGGGCGACCGCACGCCGGTCAACGAGATCATGATCGGCATCCTGTGCTGGGTCGTGATCGGACTGCTGTGGTTCATGGTCTACCGCACCCGCTTCGGCAAGCCGCTTCTGGCGGCCTCGGAAAATCCGCGCGCGCTCGGGCTGCTGGGGTTCGAACTGTCGCGCATCTACCTGTTCTCATGGACGATCTACGGCATACTCGCAGGGGTGGCGGGGGTTCTTCTGGCCTCCTTCCTCGGCGTCAGTTCGGCCGGCGCCGGCAATCTCACCGCCTCGGCCTTCTCGATCGTGGTGCTGGGCGGGCTGGGCTCGGTCTGGGGGTCGCTGATCGCGGCCTATGTCGTGGGATATCTGGAGACGATCACCGCCTATGTCATCTCGCCCGAACTGCGCCCGATCCCGGCGCTGATCGTGCTGGTGCTGGTGGTCTACCTGCGCCCGCAGGGCATCCTGGGCCGGCGCTGAGGGGGGGGCGAAGATGAAGGCAATCTTGAAATCGCGGCTCTTCTGGCTGTCGGTGCCGGCGCTGATCCTTGCGGCGACCGGGCCGTGGTGGATGTCGGCCTATTACATGGGCGTGCTGACCATGGCCTATTACTACGGCGTCTTCGCGATGTCGTGGGATCTGCTGTTCGGCTATGCCGGCATGGTCAATTTCGGCCC
>JASBUM010000707.1 GCA_030147905.1 Acidimangrovimonas sp. | reverse complement strand
CGTTCATCTCGCAGGAGGCGGCGGTCGCCTTCGGCGGCGGCGACGAGGCGCTGCGCGTCGATAACCCGAACTCGTCGGAGATGACCCACATGCGTCCCGACCTGCTGCCGGGACTGCTGCAGGCGGCGGCGCGCAATCAGGCGCGCGGCTTCGCCGATCTTGCGCTGTTCGAGCTGGGCCCGGTGTTCGATGGCGGCGAGCCCGGCGCGCAGCATCTGCAGGCGGCGGGGCTGCTGGTCGGGGCGGTGGCGGAGCGCGATCCGCACCATTCGCGCCGGCCGGTCGATCTCTATGATGCCAAGGCCGATGCCGAGGCGGTTCTCGCGGCGCTGGGCGCGCCGGCGCGGATGCAGATCGATCGCAAGCTGGAGCCGTGGTGGCACCCGGGCCGGGCGGGCCGGTTCACCTTGGGGCCGAACCTGCTGGCAAGCTATGGCGAGCTGCATCCGCGGGCGCTTCAGGCCTTCGGCGTCAAGGGGCCGGTGGTGGCCTTCACCGTGGCGGTGGCCAATATTCCCACGCCCAAGGCCAAGGGCAGCACCCGCGCCGCGCTTCAGCTTGCGGACCTGCAGGCGGTCGAGCGCGACTTTGCCTTCGTGGTGGATGCCGGGGTAGAGGCGCTTACGCTCGTCAATGCCGCCCAGGGTGCGGACAAGGCGCTGATCGAAAGCGTGCGCGTCTTCGATCAGTTCGTCGGCACGAAGGCCGAGGCACAGCTTGGTGCGGGAAAGAAATCCCTCGCCATCGCGGTACGTCTCCAGCCGCGGGAACGCACCCTGACCGAAGAGGATATCGAGACGGTCAGCGCCAAGATCGTGGCCAAGGTGGCCAAGGCCACCGGCGGGACTTTGCGCGGCTGACCGGCGCCGCGCCGGCCGTCCGGCAGGCGGGCGGCGGATGCTCTGGCCAACCGGGTGCTCTGACCGGCGGCCGGATGCTCTGGCCGACGGGGCCGCGCGGCCGGCGGTCGCGTCCCGACGGGCCGCGCGGAAGCCCCTCGCCGGCGCCTGTGACGCGCTGCCCGGAATGCGCGGCGGTGGCGCCCGCGCCATCGCGCGCGGGCGGGAGGGCGGCCCGGCCTGCTCCGCGTGTCAGGCGTTCAGTGCCTGGGCGGGCGATTGCACGGCGATCCCGAGCGCCGCGCCGACCGCCTCGCAGGTCAGCTTGCCCGCATGCGTGTTGAGTCCGTTCAGAAGATGCGGATCCTCCGCGCAGGCTCGGCGCCAGCCCTTGTCCGCGAGGGCCAGCATGAAGGGCATGGTCGCATTGCCCAGCGCGATGGTGGCGCTTCGTGCGACGGCGCCCGGCATGTTCGCGACGCAGTAGTGCATGATCCCGTCCACCGCATAGATCGGATCGGCGTGGGTGGTCGCGCGGCTGGTCTCGAAGCAGCCGCCCTGGTCGATTGCCACGTCGACGATAGCCGCGCCCGGCTTCATCGTCGAAAGCTGCGCGCGACTGACGAGCTTGGGCGCAGCCGCACCCGGGACCAGCACGGCACCGATCACCATATCGGCCGCGGCGACCAGTTCGGCCGTCTGTGCCGCCGAGGCGAAGGCGGTGCGGAAACGGCCTCCGAAGACGTCGTCGAGATAGCGCAGCCTGGGCAGCGAACGGTCGAGCACCGTGACATCCGCCCCCATTCCCGCGGCGACGCGGGCGGCGTGGGTGCCGACGACGCCGCCGCCGATGACGACCACCTGCGCCGGCGCCACGCCGGGTACGCCGCCCATCAGCACGCCGCGCCCGCCATTGGCCTTCTGGAGGGTCCAGGCCCCCATCTGGGGTGCAAGCCGCCCGGCCACCTCCGACATCGGCGCCAGCAGGGGCAGGCCGCCACGATCGTCGGTGACGGTCTCATAGGCGATGGCGGTGACGCCCGATTCCAACAGGTCGCGGGTCTGGTCCGGATCGGGGGCGAGATGGAGATAGGTGAACAGCACCTGCCCGGCACGCAGGCGCTTGCGTTCGACGGCCTGCGGCTCCTTGACCTTCACGATCATCTCGGCCTCGGCAAAGACCTCTTCGGCGGTTTCGACGATGCGCGCGCCGGCGGCGATGTAATCGGCATCAACGAAGCCCGCGCCCGCGCCAGCCCCCGCCTCGATCAGGAGGTCGTGGCCATGCTGCACCGCCTCGTGAACGGCGAAGGGCGTCAGGCCGACGCGATATTCCTGGGGTTTTATTTCCTTTGGACAACCGATTTTCATGACCGCCTCCCGTGTGGTCCAGATGTGGCTGATGACAGCCAGAGTGCGCCGGATGCCACGCAATTGCTTTGTTTTCTGGGGTGCGTTTGTCCATGGCGCGTGGTAGGAAATTCGAATATTGATCCAGTCCTTCGAATAAATTGGCGTATCATCGATGATCGACGCGACAGACAGGCGCATATTGGACGTCTTGCAGAAGACCGGCCGGATCACGAACGCCGAATTGTCCGATCGTATCAACCTTTCGCCCTCGGCCTGCCACCGCCGGGTGCAGCGGCTGGAACAGGACGGCTATGTGCGCGACTATGTGGCGCTTCTGGACGAAAGGAAAATGGGCCGCGCGACGACGGTCTTCGTGGAAATCACGCTCTCGGGTCAGACAGACGAGGTGCTCGACGCCTTCGAGCGGCAGGTCGCACGCATCCCCGACCTGCAGGAATGCCATCTGATGGCCGGAACCGCGGATTACCTGCTGAAGATCGTGGCGCGCGACAGCGAGGATTTCGCCCGCATCCACCGCCAGCACCTGGCACGACTGCCGGGCGTCGCGCAGATGCACTCGTCCTTCGCGTTGCGCACGGTTTTCCGCACCACGGCGATACCGGTCTGAGGACGGGACGAACGGTTCCGGCGTGCCCGGGGGGCGGACGGCCCGGCCCCGGACCCGCCGAGACCGGAAAGGGAGGCCGTCCGCCGGGGCGGACGGCCCGGTCAGTCAGCCGGCCGGCGCGTAGACATCCACCTTGTTGCTGACGTTGCGGTAGACGTAGACGCGGTGGTTGCGGGTATCGACACCCAGCGTATGCATCTTCTTCTCCGACGGGATCGTCGCCACGAGCTTGTTGGTGTCGAGGTCGATCACCTCGACCAGCCCGGCCTTGTCGGCGACGAAGGCACGGCGGGCGCCGGGATCCACGACCGTCGCGTCGACCGCACCCTTGACCGGGATCGTGGCGATGACATTGCCGGTCTTGCCATCAAGGATCAGCTCGGTCTTGTCGCTGGTGCCAAGGATGACATGGCCGGTCTTCGAGTCATAGGCCACGGCCTTCGCGGTGGTCTTGATGCCGGGCGACCAGACGGCCTCGATCTTGTTGGTCTTGGCGTTGATGACATCAATCACGTTGTCGTCGGGCTGCAGGATCTGGTCGGTCTGGGCGACATAGGCCGAAATGTCCGGCCCGTCCTTTGCCGGGTTCGGCTTGAGCGTGAAGGACGCGGTCTTCTTGAATGGGGGTTTGGCGTCGAATTCGGTCGCCTGATTGTCGCCCGAGGAGACGTAGATCTTGTTTTCCTTGGTCAGGTAATTGATCGCATCGGGGCCCTTGCCGGCATGCAGCGTCGCGATCTTCTTGTCGTTCTTGATGACGACCACCCCGTCCGAGGCATTGTCGGCGACGAAGGTATAGGGGCCGGCGAAGGCGATGCCATTGGCATTGGCGATGCCGTGAATGACATGGGCGACCTTGTTGGTCTTTGCGTCGATCACAACGACGGCATGATCGGGAGATTGGGACAGCCAGACCGTGTTGGTGGCCGGGTCGTAGATCGTCCAGTCGCCGTGCCCGCCCTTGGCGCCCGGCAGGTTGATCGTCTTCACCAGCTTGTAGGTGGTCGACGCCGCATGGCTCGCGGCGGCGGTCATCGCGAAGGCGCCCGTTAGAGCGCACGCCAGAATGTGTCGCATTAGACTTCCTCCCTGTGTGACGCCGAAATTGGCGCACAAAGTTATGGTATGCCAAATGCCAATGGAGTCCATCGCGATAATCTCGCGCATTATCACGGCTGCTTTACCGAGGCGCCTGCGTGACGGCCTGTCCATTCGCGCTGCGCGAGGGCGGATCCGCCTTGCGGCCGGCGGCGGGCCGACACATTATGCGCGCGCAATGAACCAGCAGGGGCACGGCATTGGAAGCGCGGATCAAATGGATCGAGGGGCGGACCTTCGTCGGAACGTCGGGTTCGGGTCACAGCCTGGTGATGGGCGCGGCGCATGGCGCGGACGAGCACAGCCCGGGCCCCAGCCCGATGGAACTGGTGCTTCTTGGTACCGGCGGCTGCTCGGCCTATGACGTGGTGCACATCCTGCAAAAGGGGCGCGAGCCGGTCGACGATTGCGAGGTGGAGCTGCACGCCGACCGCGCCGAGACCGAGCCGCGGGTCTTCACCCGGGTGCATCTGCATTTCATCGTCCGCGGGCGCGGGCTCTCGGCGGCGAAGGTCGAACGCGCGGTCGCCCTGTCGATCGAGAAATACTGTTCGGCCTCGGCGATGATCGCCAAGACCGCGACGATGACCCATGATTTCGAGGTGATCGACACGGGCGCGATGGCCGAGGGCTGATCCCGGAGCGGCCGATCGTGGGTCAGGGGCTGCGCGGGCCAGGAGCTGCGTCAGGGCGAAAGTGCAGGGCGAAAGTTCGGCGCAGGGCCGGGGCGCGGATCGCGCCGCAGACGGCATGTCGCCCCCCCCAGAAACAGGAAAACCCCCGCAGGCGCCTGGCCTTGGGGGGTCGTCCGGCGGCGGGCGGACCCGCCAGGCATGGACAATCGTCCTAGAGTGCGCCTTCGCGCTGTGCCTTCTTGCGCGCCAGCTTCCGCGCGCGGCGGATCGCTTCGGCTTGCTCGCGGGCACGCTTGACCGAGGGTTTCTCGAAATGCTGCCGCAGCTTCATCTCGCGAAATACGCCCTCGCGCTGGAGCTTCTTCTTCAGGGCCCGCAGCGCCTGGTCGACGTTGTTGTCACGAACGCTTACCTGCATATGGTGTCACCACCTTCCTAAGTTAGAGTTGCACGAAAGTGCAGGCCGAAGGCATATAGCAATGCCTCCGGTCTTTGTCTACCTTTGGTCCGCGCGGCGCGACCGCGAGAGGCAGGAGGCCGCGATGTCCGATCCGATCGAGAATCCCGAGATGCTGCGCGCGGCGTTGCTTGAGGCGATCACGGCGCATGTCCCGTTCGACGGCTGGACCGAGCCGAGCTTTGCCGCGGCCTGCCACGACCTGGGTGTCGCGCCCACGCTGGCGCGGGCCTTCGTGCCGCGGGGCGCGCTCGATCTGGCGGCGGATTATCACCGTGCCGGCGACGCGGCGATGGTCGCGGCACTTTCCGGCGATGACCTCGGCGCGCTGCGGTTTCGCGAACGCGTCGCCCATGCGCTGCGGCTGCGTCTCGACGTGGTGAGCGATCGCGAGGCGGTGCGACGCGGCTGCACGCTGTTTGCCCTGCCGCCCCATGCCGCCGAGGGCGCGCGGCTGATCTGGGGCACCGCGGACCGGATCTGGACCGCGCTGGGCGATGACTCGCGCGATCTCAACTGGTATACCAAGCGCACCAGCCTCTCGGCGGTCTACGGGGCGGCGGTGCTCTTCTGGCTGGGCGACGAAAGTGAAGGCCATGCCGCCACCCATGCCTTCATCGAGCGCCGGATAGATCAGGTGATGCGTATCGAGACGATGAAGGCGCGGCTGCGCGAATCGCCTGCGCTGTCGCGGATGCTGGCCGGCCCGATTCGGCTGGCCGGGCGGATACGGGCGCCGGGCGACGTGCGCGGGGATGTGCCGGGCGGGGCCCCGGCGCCCCTGTGGCAGGGCGCCGGCGACGGCAACCGGAAATAGGAGTTCACATGTCCCTTCCCGAAACCATGCGCGTGATCGAGATCGTAGGCCCCGGCGAGCCGGACGTGCTGCGCCCCGCCAGCCGGCCGGTGCCGCGTCCCGGCGCCGGGCAGATCGTCATCGCGACCGAATTCGCCGGCGTGAACCGCCCCGATGCCTTGCAGCGCGCGGGGCTTTACGCACCGCCGCCCGGGGCGTCGGATCTGCCGGGGCTGGAGGCCTCGGGCCGGGTCGCGGCGGTGGGCGCGGATGTGACGCGCTGGAAGGAGGGCGACGAGGTCTGCGCGCTGCTGCCCGGCGGGGGCTATGCCGAATATGCGCTGACCGAGGCCGATCATGCCCTGCCCGTGCCTGCGGGCATGGATCTGCGTCAGGCGGCCTGTCTGCCCGAGACCTTCTTCACGGTCTGGAGCAACGTCTTCGATCGCGGCGGGCTGCAGGCGGGTGAGCGCTTTCTGGTTCACGGCGGCTCGTCGGGGATCGGAACGACGGCGATCCAGCTTGCCAGCGCCTTCGGCGCGAGGGTGTTCGCCACAGCGGGTTCCGAGGCGAAATGCGCCGCCTGCGTCGCGCTGGGCGCCGAACGCGCGATCAACTATCGTGAAGAGGATTTCGTCAAGATCCTGCGCGAACAGGGCGGCGCCGATCTGATCCTCGACATGGTGGGGGGCGAGTACCTTCCGCGCAACCTGCGCGCGCTGGCCGATGACGGGCGTCTCGTGCAGATCGCCTTTCTGACCGGCGCCAAGGTCTCGGTAAATTTCGCAGAGGTGATGATGCGCCGGCTGACGATCACCGGTTCCACCCTGCGGCCGCAATCGGTGCTTGCCAAGGCACGGATCGCCGCCGCGCTGGAGGAAAGGGTCTGGCCGCTTCTGGCAACGGAGCGGCTGGCGCCGGTGATCGATTCGGAATTCGCGCTG
>JASBUM010000704.1 GCA_030147905.1 Acidimangrovimonas sp. | reverse complement strand
GGGCGCGAGCCTCGCGGTTGCGATCACCGGCATCGCGGGCCCGGGCGGGTCCGAGCACAAGCCCGAGGGACGCGTCTGTTTCGCCCATGCGCTGCGCGGGGGCGCGACGCGCAGCGAAACCTGCGAATTCGGGCCGCGCGGGCGGGACCGGGTGCGCGCGGCCGCGGTCGACCATGCGCTGGGGCTGTTGCTGGCGGCGCTCGCGGATGACCGGACGGCCCCTTAGGCCGCGGATCGAGACCCGCCCCTCACGGGCCGCCGCGCGGCCGACCGAACCCGATCCCTGAGGCCCGCTTCAGCCCGCGCCCGCCTGTCCGGCCCGCGGGCCATAGAGCGCCTGCGCCCGCGCCTCGAATGCCTTCACCACACGCTGCATCGCATCGTTGAAGACCATGCCGATGACATTGCGCAAGATCGCGTTCCTGAACTCGAACTCGACGAAGAAATCCACCGTGCAGCCGCCATCCGCGCGGTCGGTGAAGGTCCAGGTGGAACGCATGTAGCGAAAGGGGCCGTCGATATATTCGGTGTCGATCCGGTTCTTTGCGGGGCACAGCGTCACCCGGCTGCCGAAGCGTTCGCGGAAGACCTTGAAGGAGATCACCAGATCGGCCTCCATCACCTCGCAATCGTCCGGGGCCGGCGTGCGCGACCGGATCCGCGCGGCGGCGGTCCAGGGCAGGAACTCCGGATAGGCGCCGACATCGGCGACGAGATCATACATCTGCCGGGCGCTGTAGCCCAGTTCGCGGGTTTCGTGATGGGTTGGCATACGGATCCGAATTCGGGTGACTTCGCAGGCAGACTTCGATAGTTCTGCCGGAAAATTCAAGAGGCAGGCGATGACACAAGCCGGCTATGTCGTCGATCAGATGATTTCCGCCAAGGCGATCGCTGCCCGGGTCGAGGCGCTGGCCCGCGCGATCACCGCGCATTTCGAGGATACCGAGCAGCTCGTCGTTGTCGGGCTTCTGCGTGGTTCCTTCATCTTCATCGCGGATCTGGTGCGCGAATTGTCCCTGCCGGTGGAGGTGGATTTCCTCGAGGCATCTTCCTACGGCAACGCCACCCGTTCCTCGCGCGAGGTGCGGATCCTCAAGGATCTGCGCGGCGAGATCGGGGGCCGCGACGTGCTGGTGGTCGAGGATATCGTGGATACCGGCTATACGCTGGCGCATGTGGCGCATCTGCTGCGCGCGCGCAATCCGCGACGGCTGGAATTCTGCGCGCTGCTGGACAAGCCCGCCCGGCGCGAGGTCGACATCCGCGCCACATGGGTAGGCTTCGAGATCCCCGACGAATTCGTCGTGGGCTACGGCATCGACTATGCGCAGCGCAACCGCAACCTGCCCTATATCGGCAAGGTCCGCTTCACCGGGGAAGACAGCGCATGACGGGTCGCCCGCCACCGTACGCGCTGCCGTGCCCGCTGCCCGCCCGCCCGGCGGATGGCATGCCCGCGGCGGGGGGTGGCGAAGGGGGTTGGCGATGAACTTCGCATGGCTGATGCGGATGGCGCGCTGGGCGCGCAGGCCACCTTCCGCGGCGCAGGTGAAATTCGTGCTCGTGGTGCTGGCGATCTGCGGCGTGCTGGTCGCGATCCAGTATGCCTGGGGCTGGCCTGATTGGCTGCGGGTCAACGGGCCCGCGCGCATCCCGCGTCATTTCAACTGACCGGCTTGCCTGCCGGTCCGTGGAGGCGTGGCGCCGATGGGCGCTGCATCGCGAAGTGCCGCCGTGCGGCCCAAAGCCGATGCCTTCGCCGCCGATCCGGCCCCGTCATCCCCCCCGTCATCCCGCCGTCATCCCTGCGCCCGCGACCATCGCGCCCGGCCCGCGATCG
>JASBUM010000700.1 GCA_030147905.1 Acidimangrovimonas sp. | reverse complement strand
GCGAGCCGCCGGCGCAGCTCGGCCCGGGCGTCGGGCGCCAGCCGGTCGCTGAGCGTGAGGTGAAAGCGGAAGTCATCCATCACGTAGGGATAGCCCCAGCGCAGCAGATTGGCCTCCTGCCGCGGGGTGAGCCCCGCCTGGCTGCGGCGCGCGATCTCTTCCGCGGTTGCGGGGGCGCGAAAGCCGTCGAGCCTAAGAACGATCCGGGACGCGAGCAGGGCCAGCGCCGCGGGCCGGCCGCGGTCCGCGCGCGGCACCAGCGCGAGGAAGCCGCCCAGATCGGCGAGTTCGACCCCCCCGAGCGGGCAGGGCGCGCATTCGGCCGCGAGCAGGCTGAGCGCGTCATGGAGCGCGGCCGGATCGCGCCCCTCCCGCAGCCGGAACGGCGGCTTCAGCGTGGCGTGAAAGCCGTAGCGTGCGGCACGGGACACGGCGGTCCGGGACACGGCGGTCCGGGCCACGGCCGGTGCGGCGCGCCCCGCGGGCGGCTCGGTATCCCCTGTGTCGGCTGCGGGACGGTTCCGGGGCCGTCTGTCGTGGTCTGCGCCCCGGCCCGTCTCCGACGCGTCGCCAAGGGGTTCGCGACGGTCCGCGCGGCCTGCCGTCTCCGGCAAGGCCCGACCGGTGGCGATGTCCCAGCCCAGCCAGCTTGCGCCGAAATCGGCAAGCGGGCCCGGCGGCGGAATGTAATAGACGGCGTATCGGTGATAGTGATTCATCGGGGCAGGGCTCTGGATTCGTCGGTCGGCGCGTCGGGGCTCGGCCCCCCGGACAGGGGCCCGGATCCGGGTTCGGGCGGCGTGCCTCGCCCACCCGGTGGCGGCGCGGACGCCGCAGGCGGGGCCCGCGACGGACGCGGAGCCGGCGCCGGGGGCAGTGCGGCGCGCAGGGGCAGTGCGGCGCGCGGGGGTGGCGGCGGCGGGGCCGGCCCGGCGCATCTCCCCGATAGCGTGGCGCGGCGACGAAGGCCAGCAGGCTTTCCGGCAGCGCCGGCCGGCGCCGGGCCCGACGGGAATGGTGGGGAGTGGACGGGGTGGAGACGATGATACTGGCCAATGCGATGCTGGTCCTGCCCGACGGTCTGCGCCGGGGCAGCCTGCGGGTCGCCGACGGGCGGATCGCGGCCATCGACTGCGGGCCGGGCGTGCCTGCCGGTGCGCTGGATTGCGAGGGCGACCTGATCGCACCCGGCCTGATCGAATTGCATACCGACAATCTCGAACGCCACATGGAGCCGCGCCCGGGCGTCGACTGGCCGCACCCGGCCGCGATCATCGCCCATGATGCCGAGCTTGCGGGCTGCGGCATCACCACCGTCTTCGACGCGATGCGCATCGGATCGATCCCGTCCGGCGTGACGCGCTATGACGCCTATGCCCGGGGCCTTGCCGATGCGCTGGGCGCGCTGCGCGCCGCCGGCGCCCTGAGAATTCGCCACCTTCTCCATCTGCGCGCCGAAGTCTGTTCGGCGACGCTGTGCGAGGAACTCGAGGCCTTCGGGCCCGACGACCGGGTCGGGCTGCTGAGCCTGATGGATCACACCCCCGGTCAGCGGCAGTTCCGCGATCTCGGCAAGCTTGCGGAATACGTGATGGGCAAGCACGGGATATCGGCGGAAGCCTTCGACGACCATGTCGCCGAGCTTCATGCGTTGCGCGCGGCGAACGGGACGCGGCACGAGGCCGCCGCCGTGGCGGCCGCGGCGCGTCTGGGCGCGGTTCTGGCAAGCCACGACGACACGACCGCCGAACAGGTCGCCGCCTCGTCCCGGCAGGGCGCGCGGATCGCGGAATTTCCCACCACGCTCGCCGCCGCCCGCGCCTG
>JASBUM010000697.1 GCA_030147905.1 Acidimangrovimonas sp. | reverse complement strand
GGTCAGCGGGATGTAATGAAGCCGGATTCCGGCGTGGATGGTGAAGTAATCCACGCCCTGTTCGGCCTGTTCGATCAGCGTGTCGCGATAGACCTCCCAGGTCAGATCCTCGGCCACGCCGCCGACCTTCTCGAGCGCCTGATATAGCGGGACGGTCCCGATCGGTACGGGCGAATTGCGCAAGATCCATTCGCGGATGTTGTGAATGTTGCGCCCGGTCGACAGGTCCATCACCGTATCGGCCCCCCAGCGGGTGGCCCAGACCATCTTCTCCACCTCTTCGGCCATCGAAGAGGTGACGGCGGAATTGCCGATATTGGCGTTGATCTTCACCAGGAAATTGCGGCCGATGATCATCGGCTCCAGCTCCGGGTGGTTGATGTTCGACGGGATGATGGCGCGGCCGCGCGCGATCTCGTCGCGGACGAATTCGGGGGTGCAGAAATCGGGGATGGCGGCGCCGAAATCCTCGCCGTCGCGTTCGGCCGCGGCGCGGGCCTGGGCGCGGCCGATGTTCTCGCGGATGGCTACGAATTCCATCTCGGGGGTGACGATGCCGGCGCGGGCATAGGCCAGCTGGGTCACCGCGGCGCCGTTCGCGCCCCGCCGCGCCGGATGGCGAACCGGGAAGACCGGGGTCAGGCGCGCGCCCTCGGCATGGCCGTTGTCTTCGGGGCGGACGTCGCGGCCCTCGTAGGTGTCGGTGTCGCCGCGGGCCTCGATCCAGGCTTCGCGCAGGCGCGGCAGGCCGCTGCCGATGTCGATCTTGGCGTCGGGGTCGGTATAGGGGCCCGAGCTGTCATAGACCGTCACCGGCGGCTCGCCCGCGCTGGGATGGACGGCGATCTCGCGCATCGGCACGCGCAGATCGGCGTGCAGGCTGCCCGCGGCATGGATCTTGCGCGAGGCCGGAAGGGGCCCGGTGGTGACCTGGGGCACGGGTTGGGGTTGGTCGGGGATCTTGGTGGTGATCGTCATCTTCAGGCTCCCTCGATAAAAGCCGCGGAAACCCAGCTCTGACCGGAAGGAGATGGAGAGCGCCGAAGCCATTCTGGCGGTTCCGGCATCCGCACCGTCCCTACGCCAGTGTGAACTGGATCAGGTTCGAAGGGTCACTGCGCCGCGTGCCGATGGCCGCCCTAGCAGAATCTCAGCCCCTTGCCGGAGCCCCCCTGGTGAAGCAGCCCGACGTTGCGCCTCCGTCGCGGCGATGTCAAGCGTCCCCGCGTGGTTGGTCTGCGGGGCGCGCCGGAACCCGCCGGGGCGGGCGGCGCACGCCGGGAAGTTGCGCCAGATCAAGGTAAAGCGGTGCATATGATTTAACTTCTCTTCCGGCGGCCGGGGTGGTCGCGCATGCGAAGGAGATTGAGCGATGCGTTCGATCGGAAAAGTCCTGGGCGGCACGGTTGCGACCCTGTCGCCGGCGGGAGCGGCGATCGCCGGCCCCGGCGAGACCAGTTGGACCGGCGGTTACGGCGGCGGTCCGGCGATGATGTGGGGCGGCACGGCATGGGGAGGTTTCGGCATGATCCTGGGTCCGGTTTTCATGATTCTGGTGGTGGTCGCCATCGTTGCGGCGATTCTTTTCGTGTTGCGTGGCGCCGGCATGATGGGAACGCCGCCGGGCGCGCGCGGGGACAGGGCACTTGACCTGCTGAAGGAGCGCTTTGCCCGCGGCGAGATCGACGCGCGCGAATACGAGGAGCGTCGTCGCCTGTTGCAGGATTGAGCGCCGCGATGTGCCGGGCCTAGGGGCGGCCGGGGGCGGCCGGGGGCGGGCCGACGGTCGCGACGCGGTTTGCGCCGTGGCGCATCCGGCAGGGTTTTCGGGCGGCCAGGTTTCGGGCGGCAGCGTTTCGGGAAATTGCGCCGGATGGCCCATGGCGGGGCCGTTTGCAGACCGGGGGGCTGTCTGCCCCCCGCCCCCCCGAGGATATTTGCGAACGAAAGATGGAAACTGCTGCGATATCGGGGCCCGCGCCCTGCGTTCTGCGCCCCTGGCCGGGTTCGGTGCCGGTCAGTCGCCCGTCGTATGGGTGGGGGGCGGCACGTAGTCGCGTTCGATGGGGGCGAGTTCCCGCCCCTCGAAGGCTGCCTCGAACGCCTTTAGCCGCTTGTGGATCGAAAGCAGTTCGATGATCGTCGTCCAGGATCCGACGAGATACTGGAACGAACCCGATACCTGGCTGAATGCGGTCAGGATCTGTTGCAGCACGCCGAAGGTGATCTTGCCCGCGACGATCGTCGGGATGAGGATGAGATAGGCGAAGATATTGTCGGCCTGGATGTAGAGGCTGCGGAAGACGTTGAAATAGGCGAAGTGGAAGTAGTAGCGGAAATAGGCCCGCCGTACCGAGCCGAACAATTCGCCCACGGTCATCGGTTCGGCCCTTGTCGCATCGTCCTCGCCGTAGACGAGTTCCTTGCGGTAGGCCGCCTCGGCGCGCTGGTTGATGAAGGCGAGGCCGGGCAGCCGGATGCCGGCGACGGCAAGGAGCGTGGTGCCGAACAGCGACCAGAAGACGGCGGCGAAGAGCAGCGGCTCGGGGATCCGGCCGATGAGAGGCAGATGGGTGACGCTGACCGACAGGGCGGCAAGCACCGGCAGGAAGGCGAAGAGCGTCATGATGCTGTCCACCATCGACACGCCCAGGTCCTCGACGATCGAGGCGAAGCGCATGGTGTCTTCCTGAACCCGCTGGGCGGCGCCTTCTATCTGCCGGACTTCGGGCCAGCGGGACATGTAATACTCGTTCATCGCGGTGCGCCAGCGGAAGATGTAGTGGCTTACGAAGAAGCGGGTGACGACGTAGACCCCTATCCACAGGAAGGCGATCTGGGCGAATATCAGGATCAGCCCGTAGAAATCGCCCGTCGTCATGTGCGACTTTCCCGATAGCGCGTTCTGCACCCCGTCGAAGAAGGGGCGGCGCCAGTCGTTGATCGCGACCGAGACCTGGACGCTGAAATAGTCCGAAAACAGGATCGCGGCCGAGCCGGTAATCGACCACCACTGCCAGGGATGGGGCGACAGGATCATCCACGCCGCGGTGAAGATGGTGGTGAAGATGCCGCAGTAGATGTAGAACCAGATGAATTGCGGCGTGGTGAAATAGCCCAGCCCGAGCACCGGCCTTGCCCCGGGCGCGGGCATCGGAAAGCCGAGGCTGACGCCGATCCGCTCGCCCACCGTGTACCACAGGGTCACCGCGATGATGACCCAGACAAGCCCCGACAGAAAGAACAGTTTCGGTCGGGGAAAGAACGAGTTGAACACCGGGGCCTCTTGTCGTGGTTGCGCGTTTCGTTCGGCGGGGCGGCCGGGCGGGAGGCTCGACGCTCTATGAGCTAACCCGCGCCGCGCTGATGGGCCATGCACGGACGCCGCAGGATACGCGGATGTGAACGGCCTTGACAATCATGGAGCGGAACCGTGGAAGGGGAACGGGCCGGGGCGACGAGGGGCCGGCCCGGGCCGCGCGGGCGAAGGGGAGACGGGCGGCGGGCTGCCGCGCGCTGCCGATCAAGTCGCCCGGCCCATGACCGGAGCGGCCGGTTGAGCCGCGCGGTGCGCGACGGGGCCTGTCGCGGGACGCAAGCGGTCGAGGCGCTGGCCCCCGACCGCGGTCACTCCGCGGATTGCCGGGCGAGAAAGTTTTCGACGGCTTCGAGCGTGGTATCGGAGACGTAATGCTCGATCCCTTCGGCGTCGATCTCGGCCGCGTCGCAGGGTACGCCCACGGCGATCAGCAGGTCGACGACGACACGGTGGCGAAGGCGCACCCGCTCGGCCATGGCAAGGCCGGTATCCGTCAGGAAAACGCCGCGGTAGGGTCGCGATATGGCCAGTCCCTCGCGCTTGAGCCGCGCCACCGCCTTGGTCGCCGTCGGATGCGTGACGCCCATCAGCCGCGCGATATCGGCGATCCGCGCCTCGCCGTGTTCGCGGATCAGGTCGCCGATCATCTCGGTGTAATCCTCGAGCAGGGCCTGCGATTGCGCACTGCGCGCGTTCGAGAACCGTTCCGCTTCGGCGGGGGCATCGCCGGCGGTGCCCGCTTCGACGCGGTCCGGGGCCGGTTCGCCCGGGTCGGGAAGGGAGGGGTCGGTGGTCATGTGTTTCGGCGCGTCTTCCGGATGGGCCGGGATGAAATGGCGCGCATACCCTATAGACGCAGGTTCAAAATGTAAACGCAGGGAAAAGTTGCGTGATAAATGCTGGGCTTTATCATGCCGCCCCTTGACAAAAATGAAGACGTGGCTTCATTTCATGGCGAAAGCAGGATGAATGGGATCATGGCACCGCCACCGCTCGACAATTCGATGACCGGACGCACCCGGACGCAGATGGCCGAAGCGCTGGCCGGGCGCCGCGGCGGGCTGCGTTCGTTCCTGCTTTTTGCCGGCCCGGCGGTGATCGCCTCGATCGCCTATATGGACCCGGGCAATTACGCCACCAACATCCAGGCCGGAGCGGGCTACGGCTTCGCCCTGCTGTGGGTCGTGCTGGTGGCCAATCTCATCGCGATGCTGTTTCAGGCATTGTCGGCCAAGCTGGGCATCGTCACCGGACGCAATCTGGCCGAGATGTGCGGCGACCACTTTCCGCGGCCGCTGGTCTGGGCGATGTGGGTGGTCAGCGAGATCGCCGCCATGGCCACGGACCTGGCGGAATTCCTGGGTGGTGCGATCGGGCTGGCGCTCTTGTTCAACATGCCGCTGATCGCGGGGATGGTGGTGACCGCGATCGTGACCTACGGCATCCTTCTGGTCGAGGGGCGAGGCTTCCGGCCGATGGAGTTAATCATCGGCGCCTTCGTCGCGGTGATAGGCCTGTGCTACCTGATCGAGCTGTTCATCGCGCCGATCGCCTGGGGGCAGGCGGCAACCGGGCTGGTGGTTCCGCAGATCCCGGATGCCGCGGCGCTGACGATCGCCGTGGGGATCATCGGCGCCACCGTCATGCCGCACGCGATCTATCTGCATTCGGGGTTGACACAGGGACGCGCCGCGGTGCGCAACGAGAACGAGCGCCGCCGGCTTCTGCGGTTCTCGAACATCGAGGTGGTGCTGGCGCTTGCCGCGGCCGGTGCGATCAACATGGCGATGGTGATGATGGCGGCCAGCGCGTTCCATCAGGGGCAC
>JASBUM010000694.1 GCA_030147905.1 Acidimangrovimonas sp. | reverse complement strand
TCGAGCGCCTGGATGCCGTTGGCGCCCTCGTAGATCATGGTGATCCGGGCGTCGCGGACGAACTGGCTCAGGCCCTGTTCCTCGATATAGCCATGCCCGCCCAGGATCTGCTGGGCCGAGACCGTGGCCTCGAAACCCTTGTCGGTGAGAAACCCCTTGATCACCGGGGTCAGCAACGACACCAGCCCGAGTGCCGCCGCATCCCGGCTGCGGTGCGCCGCGTCGATCATCTGCGCGCCCCAGAAGGTCAGCGCGCGCGCCCCTTCGACGAAACTTTTCTGATCCATCAGCGCGCGGCGGATGTCGGGATGCACGATCAGCGGGTCGGCCGGTCCGTCGGGATTGGCCGGCCCCGAGACCGCGCGGCCCTGCAGCCGTTCGCGGGCATAGGCGCGGGCGGCCTGATAGGCGGCCTCGGCCTGGGCATAGCCCTGGAGGCCGACGCCGAGCCGGGCCTCGTTCATCATGGTGAACATCGCCGGCATGCCGCGGTGCAGCTCGCCCACCAGCCAGCCGGTGGCGCCGTCATAATCCATCACGCAGGTCGAATTGCCGTGAATGCCCATCTTCTCTTCGATCTTGCCGACCGAGACGGCGTTGCGCGCGCCCAGGCTGCCGTCGGGCTTGACGAGGAACTTGGGCACGACGAACAGGCTGATGCCCCTGGTGCCCGGCCCGCCGCCCGGCGCCTTGGCCAGCACCAGATGCACGACGTTCTCCGCCAGGTCGTGATCGCCCGCCGAGATGAAGATCTTCTGCCCGGTGATGCGGTAGCTGCCATCGTCCTGCGGCTCGGCCCTGGTGCGCAACAATCCCAGATCGGTGCCGCAATGGGGCTCGGTCAGGTTCATCGTGCCGGTCCATTCCATGGAGACCATCCGCGGCACATAGGTCGCCTTTTGATCGTCGCTGCCATGGGCGAGCAGCGCGCCGATCGCGCCGTGGGTCAGACCCTGATACATGTTGAGCGCCATGTTGGCCGAGACGAAGATCTCGCCGACCGCGGTGCCGATGATATAGGGCAGGCCCTGGCCGCCGTATTCCTCGGGCAGGTCGAGCCCGTTCCACCCGCCCTCGCGCAGGGCCTCGAACGCTTCCTTGAACCCTTCGGGCGTGCGCACCACGCCGTTTTCCAGCCGGCACCCCTGTCGGTCGCCCACCGCATTGAGCGGCGCGAGCTTCTCGGTGGCGAGCCGCCCGGCCTCCTCGAGGATGGCGGCACTGGTGTCGCGGTCCAGCTCGGCGTAGCCGGGGATCTCGCTTTGCGCGATCCCGATCATGTCGTGCAGGATGAACTGCATGTCGCGGACGGGGGCGTGATAGGCGGCGGTCATGCCTTGCTCCTTGCTGGGGGCGGTGCGCCGGTGCGCAGGCCGGCGAGGCGCGCTTCGCCACGGGCCAGTTCCGCCTTGAGTTCGGTAATGGTTTCGTCGAGTTCGGCGCGCTGCTGTTCCATCTCGGCGATGCGCCGGCGCGCCATGTCGCAACTGCGCGCAAGCTGGGCTTCGTGGCGCGCATCCAGTTCGTAAAGATCCAGAAGCTGGCGGATGCTGTCGAGGCTGAAGACGAAGCGCCGCCCGCGCAGCACCAGTTTCAGCCGCGCCTGGTCGCGACGGGTGTACAGCCGCGACTGGCCCTGCCGGACCGGCGACAGCAGCCCCTTGCTTTCATAGAAACGAAGTGCGCGCGGCGTGACGTCGTAGGTCGCGCTCATCTCGCCTATGGGCATCAGCCCTTCCTCCATGACGGCGTTCTTTCCCGCTCGTGTGGATCACAGATGTCCAGCGGCGGACCCGATTGCAAGCCCGGTTGACGTGCACGTCAAGGATACGTCGCGTCACATCGGCTTGCGGTGGCCCAAGGCGTCGGGCCGCGGCTCGGGCCGGCGGGGTCCGGGCGCCGCGGGGGGGCAGCGCCACCGCGCCAGGCCGCCGCCGCGGAGCCAGGCGCGCAGGGCCATCGCGATACCGGCCGAGAAGCCGCCGACATGGGCCATGTAGGCCACGCCGCCCGTCACCGGGGCGCTGAAGGCGCCGGCTCCGGCCTGGATGGCGATCCAGAGGCCCAGAATCGACCAGGCCGGCAAGGTGATGACGCGCACGAAGATCACGATGACCAGAAGGACATCGATCCGGGCGCGCGGAAACAGCACAAGATAGCCCCCCATAACCCCCGCCACCGCGCCCGAGGCGCCGATCAACGGCAGCTGCGACGCCGGATCGGCAAGGGTCTGGGTCAGCGTCGCGGCGATCCCGGCGCCAAGGTAGAAGGCGGCGAAGCCAAGATGGCCCAGGGCGTCTTCGATCAGGTCGCCGAAGACCCACAGAAACAGCATGTTGCCCAGGATATGCATGGCCCCCGCGTGGAGAAACATCGCCGACAATATCGTCGCCCAGTCCCGGCCCATCGCCAGATGCGCGGGGATCGCCGCCCAATGGGCATCGAGCCACGCCATTCGGCCGGGCCCGTAGATGGCCGGCCATGTCAACGCGAAAACCGCGAGATTGACCGCGATCAGGGCGATCGTGACATGGGGTCGGCGCCCCGAGGGATCGTGATCGCGGAACGGGAACATCCCGGCAGGCTTCACCAGCGGCCGCGCGCGGTCAAGTGGCACCGGGGCACGATGCCGTGGGCCTTGGCGGCGCCATGGCCGCCCGTGCAGCGGGGGTCACGGGGCGCGTGATCGCGCCAGCCATGGAACTGGCACTCGGCCGCTGCGGCATGCGGCGCGCGCGCCTTGGCGGGGCCGGGATGGGGTCCGGGATCACGCGCGTGGACGTGGCAGGCCGGCCAAATGCTGCGCGCGCGCCCATCGCTTGCGGGCCTTCGGCCCGTGCCCCGCCGTATCCCGCCCCTGTGCGGCATGTCACCGTGCAGCGCGCGCGGCCCGGGGCGATCAGTGGGACAACGGGCCGCACAGACCGCCTGCGGCCCTGCCGGGATCAGCCGTCGGCGACCGCCGCCAGAAGGCGTGCGTTGCCGCCCGCCGCGGTGGTGTCGATGCAGACATGGCGCTCCACCAGCACCCGCGCGGCATCGGGCGCCTCGACGATCAGGGGCACGATCGGCCCCTTGCGCGCATCGAGCGCGCGGGCATAGCGCCGCGCCTCCTCGCCCGATCCCCACCACAGCACGGCGGAAAAGCCCTCGAGCGCAGTCAGCGCCTCCGGAGAGAGCTGTCCCTCGGCGGCGACGCCGATGCCGCCCAGCGCCTCGACCGCCGCGATCTGGCGCGCGGCCGTGCGCGGCCCCGGGCCCAGACACAGGACCGGCTCACGCGGATAAAGCGACAGGCGGTTCGACTCGCCCGTGGGACCGGGCAGGTCGGTGACGTGCCGTGCGCCCGCGCTCGGGCGCCGCGCGGCGAGCGTGGCGGCAAGCATCCCCGCATCGGCCGGCCCCGACCAGCGCCCGCCCTCGGGTTTCTCGCCGCGACAGAAGCGTCCCAGATAGGCCGGTCCCCCCGCCTTGGGGCCGGTCCCCGACAGGCCCTCGCCGCCGAAGGGCTGGCTGCCGACGACGGCACCGATCTGGTTGCGGTTGACATAGGTGTTGCCGACGCGGATGCGGTCCACCACCTCCTGCACGCGGTCGTCGATGCGGCTGTGCAACCCGAAGGTCAGCCCGTATCCGGTGGCGTTGATCGCATCGATCACCGCGCCGACGCCGCCGGCGGGGAAGGTCGCCAGATGCAGGACCGGACCGAAGATCTCGCGCCGGACATTGGCGATGCCGCCGACGCGGATCACCGCGGGACCGATGAAATGTCCCTCTGGCGGGGTGGGCAATTGCCGCAGGAGGCGCCCCTGCACACGGGCCTTGGCGATGTAATCGGCGATCTCGGCATGGGCCGCGGCATCGATCACCGGGCCTATGTCGGTGGCCAGGTCCCATGGGTCGCCGCAGGCCAGTTCCTCCATCGCGCCCAGCAGCATCCGCTCGATCACCGGGGCCACGTCCTGCTGGACATAAAGACAGCGCAGCGCGGAACAGCGTTGCCCGGCCGACTGGAAGGCGCTGGCCAGAATGTCGCGGACCGCCTGTTCGGGCAGCGCGGTCGAATCCACGATCATCGCGTTGATCCCGCCGGTCTCGGCGATCAGGGGGGCCGCCGGATCGAGGTTGCGCGCCATCGCGTGACGGATCCGCAGCGCGGTCTCGGTCGAGCCGGTGAAGGCCACGCCGTCGATGCGTGGATCGGATGTCAGGCGCCCGCCCACCGCGCCGTCACCCGGCAGCAGCTGAAGCGCAGCGGCCGGCACCCCGGCCTGATGCAGCAGTCGCACCGCCATTGCGGCGATCAGCGGGCTTTGTTCGGCCGGCTTGGCGATGACGCCGTTGCCCGCCGCCAGGGCCGCCGCGATCTGCCCGGTGAAGATCGCCAGCGGGAAATTCCACGGGCTGATGCAGGCGAAGATGCCGCGCGCCGGCGCGCCCAGTCCGGCCGCGCCCTGGGCATAGTAGCGCAGGAAGTCAGCCGCTTCGCGCAATTCGCTGACCGCATCGAGCAGGGTCTTGCCCGCCTCCCGTGCCAGCAGCGCGAAGAAGGCGCCGTATTCCGCCTCGTAGAGTGTGGCCGCCTTGCGAAGGACCGCGGCCCGTTCGGCAGCATCCGCCGCCCACGGGCGGGCGACGGCCAAGGCGTGCTCGACATCCTCGGGGGTCGCGTCGGTGACCTGACCCACATGGTCTTGCGGCCGGGCCGGATTGCGGGCCTCGCGCGTGGGGCCGGCGGGGATCTGCCCGGCGATCACGGGGGCTGCATGGAACAATGCCGGGCGATGGGGTGTGCGGGCGATCTCGATCCGGGCGAGGTGATCGGCATCGGCGAGATCCCAGCCGCGCGAATTGCCGCGCTCGCCGAACAGTGCCGGGCCGCGCCGGATGGCCCGGTTCGACGGCTCGGGCAGCAGGGCCTCGACCGCGGCAAGCGGGCAGGCGGCCACGGTTTTTGGCGGCACCGCCTTGTTGACGATCTGATGCACGAACGAGCTGTTCGCGCCGTTTTCCAGAAGCCTGCGCACGAGATAGGCCAGAAGGTCGCGATGCGCGCCGACCGGGGCGTAGATCCGGCAGCGGGTGCCGTGTTCGGCCTGTACCAGCCGGTGCAGCGCCTCGCCCATGCCATGCAGCCGCTGGAATTCGAACCCGCGCGTCTCGCTTCCCGCCATCTCGAGGATCGCGGCCACCGTATGCGCGTTGTGCGTGGCGAATTGCGGATAGATCCGGTCGGTCATCCCCAGCAGTTTGCGTGCATTCGCGATATAGCTGACATCGGTGGCGGCCTTGCGGGTGAAGACGGGAAAATCCTCGAGGCCGAGCACCTGGGCGCGCTTGATCTCGCTGTCCCAGTAGGCCCCCTTGACCAGCCGCACCATGATCCGACGGTCAAGCCGGGCCGCCAGCGCATGGAGCCAGTCGATGACCGCGCCCGCGCGCCGGCCATAGGCCTGCACAACCACGCCGAAGCCGTCCCAGCCCGCAAGATCGGGCTCGGCCAGCACCGCGCCGATTACCGCAAGCGACAGGTCGAGCCGCTCGGCCTCCTCGGCATCGACGTTGAAGCCGAGCCCCGCCCGCCGCGCCTCGAGCGCGAGGGCGCGCAGCCGCGGCACCAGTTCGGCCATCACCCGGTCGCGCTTGGCAACCTCGTAGCGCGGATGAAGCGCGGAAAGCTTCACCGAGATGCCCGGGTTCTCGCGGATATCGTCGGAGCGCGCGGCGCGGGCGAGTGCCGCGATCGCGTCGCTGTAGGCGCGGGCGTAGCGTTCGGCGTCGGCGGCGGTGCGGGCGGCCTCGCCCAGCATGTCGTAGCTGTGGGTAAAGCCCTGCGCCTCGGTCTTGCGCGCGCGCTCCAGCGCCGCCTCGATGGTCTCGCCAAGGACGAACTGGCGCCCCATTTCCTTCATCGCGCGGCCCACCGCGGTGCGGATCACCGGCTCGCCCAGCCGGCGCATGGCGGCACGCAGGTGACCGGCGACGCCGGGCGGGCTGTCGTCGAGCACCTTGCCCGTCAGCATCAGCGCCCAGGTCGAGGCATTGACCAGGCTCGAGGCGGAACGCCCCAGGTGGCGGCCCCAGTCCGAGGGGGCGATCTTGTCCTCGATCAGTGCGTCCACCGTCTCGGCGTCGGGCACGCGCAAAAGCGCCTCGGCCAGGCACATCAGAGCGATCCCCTCATCGGTCGACAGGCCGTATTCGGCGAGAAAGACCTCCATCATGCCGGGGCGCGCGCTGGTGCGGATCCGGCCGACCAGCCGGGTCGCCGCGGCGGTGATGCGCGCGCGCGCCTCGGCCTAGAGCGCGGCCTCCGCGATCATGCGCTCCAGAAGCGGGCCCTCGGGGGCCAGCGCCGGCGCCGCCAGCGGCGCGCGCGACCGTGCGCGGCGTCCTTCCGGGCCGGTTCCGGTCCCGTCCGGGACCTGTCCGGACGGCCGTGGACGGGGGTCGGGGGCGCTTTCGGGGCCGATAGTGGCGGAATTGCTCATGGTGCGATTCTCCTTGTCGGCCTATGATACGCCGATGACCCCGGCCCATCATCCCGAAGTGCCGGTGCCAGGCGCGACTTTGGCCCGAATTTCGAGAGGCTAGCAATGCAAACGGACATGACCGGCCTGGATCGTTTCGACCATGCGATCCTGCGCATCCTTGCGGTCGACGGGCGGATCAGCGTGACCGAGCTTGCCCGCCGCATCGGCTTGTCGAAATCACCCACCCAGGCGCGGCTTCGGCGGCTGGAGACGCAGGGCGTCATCGCCGGCTACCGGGCGCTGCTGAACCCCATCCGGATGGGGCTGGCCCATGTCGTCTTCGTCGAGGTGCGCCTGTCGGACACGCGCGAGGCGGCCCTGCAGGCCTTCAACCGCGCGGTGCTGGCGGTGCCGGAGATCGAGCAGTGCCACATGATCGCCGGCGGATTCGACTATCTGTTGAAGGTGCGCACCGCCGATATCGAACAATACCGCCGCATCCTTGCCGACAAGATCTCGGCGCTGCCGCATGTCACTTCCAGTTCCACCTTCGTGGCCATGGAGGCGGTCAAGGAAAACGGCATCTGAACGGGTGCCGGCGCGCCTGTCGTGCCCTCGCCGGCCCGTCCGCGGGCGGGCGGCGGGGGGCGCTTCATCCGCCCGGCACAGCACGGCCGATTCCGGCGCGGTCATGACGGCCTGCGATCGTGCACGGGGCGTCGGACGCCCTTGCCCCCGCCCGCCGGTCCGATACTGTAGTGCCGTCGTGCCCGCGTGGTGAAATGGTAGACACAGGGGACTTAAAATCCCTAGGCCCCAGGGCCGTGCCGGTTCAACTCCGGCCGCGGGCACCATAGACGTCAGAATGCGCGCCGGGCAATTCGCCGCGCCAGTTTGGCCGGGCGATCGCGCGGGGCCGATCCGGCGTGTCAGGGCGCGGCCGCGCGCCGCTCAGCCGCGGGTGCCGGCGAAACGGGTCTGCCAATCCTCGCGTTCCTCGTCGGTGATCTTGCGGAACATGACATCCGGCACCGTGAAGGCATGGCCCCGGGGCAGGGCGGACAGCGCGGCGGCGACGTCCTCGGGCCAGGACCAGTCGTCGCTGCCCATCGCCTGCATCATCGCCTCGGCCGCGTCGGGGATGAAGGGCCGCGACAGGATCGCGTAAAGGCGGATCAGGTTCAGCCCCAGCCGCACCTGCGCGGCGGCCTGCGCCGGGTCGGTCTTGAAGGCCGACCAGGGCGCGGCCGATTGCAGGTATTCGTTGCCGGCCACCCAGATCGCGCGCAGCTCGGTCGTGGATTTGCGCACCTCCATCGCGTCCATGTTGGCCTCATAGGCGCGGACGCGGGTGGTCAGATCGGCGATCAGCGCCTCTTCCGCCGGGCCCTGGGCGCCGCCCTCGGGCACCGTTTCGCCGAATTTCGAGCGGCAGAACTTGGTAATCCGGCTGACAAAATTGCCCAGCACGTCGGCGAGGTCCTTGTTCACCGATGTCTGGAAATTTTCCCAGGTGAATTCGCTGTCGGAATTTTCAGGGGCATGGCTCAGAAGCCACCAGCGCCAGTAATCGGCGGGCAGGATCGACAACGCCTGATCCATGAACACCCCGCGCCCCTGGCTGGTGGAGAACTGGCCGCCGTCATAGTTCAGGTAGTTGAACGACTTGATGTAATCCACCAGCTTCCAGGGCTCGGTTCCGTCGAAGTTGGCGCCCATGATCGTGGCCGG
>JASBUM010000089.1 GCA_030147905.1 Acidimangrovimonas sp. | reverse complement strand
GTATCCAGCCGGACCGTGGCGTGCCCCTCGGCGATCTCCTCGACGACACCCGAAAGCCTGTTGTTCTCGCCGATGAACTGCGCGACGAAGCTGTTTTGCGGCGCCTCGTAAAGCTCGGCCGGGCCGGCAAGCTGCTGGATGCGGCCGTCGTTGAAGACGGCGATCCGGTCGGACATCGTCAACGCCTCACTCTGGTCGTGGGTCACGTAGACCACGGTGATCCCGAGCGATTCATGCAGGTGCTTGATCTCGAACTGCATATGTTCGCGCAATTGCTTGTCGAGCGCGCCCAGCGGCTCGTCCATCAGCACCAGCGCCGGCTCGAACACCAGCGCGCGGGCCAGCGCGATACGCTGCTGCTGCCCGCCCGAGAGCTGTGCCGGCCGGCGGTTGCCGAAGGCGCCCATCTGGACCATGTCGAGCGCGCGCTTGATCTTGCTTTCGCGTTCGCTCTTGCCCAGCCCCCGTACCTCGAGCGGAAAGGCAAGATTCTCGTTGACCGTCATGTGCGGGAAAAGCGCGTAGTTCTGGAAGACCATGCCGATGCCGCGCTTGTGCGGCGGCACCGCGTTGATCGGCCGACCGTCAAGACGGATTTCGCCATGGGTCGCCGTCTCGAAACCGGCGAGCATCATCAGGCAGGTCGTCTTGCCGGACCCCGAAGGGCCGAGCATCGTCAGAAACTCGCCCTTTCCGATGGCAAGGTTCAGCTCCTTCACCACCAGCGTCTCACCATCATAGCTTTTCTGCACGCGGTCGAATTCGACAAAGACGTCATTGCGGTTCTGTGCGACCACGTTGTTCTCCCCGTATGCTTCGGCGTTGGTTCGCCCGGACATTGCGCCCGAAATAATAGGATGGCCGGGGATTTTGCAACTAGGTTGTCCCGATTCCGCGGCCGGTTGGGCGAATGCGGGAAAATCGGTCAGCCGCACCGCCTAACACCGTCCGTTTCGGCGCTGCGCGCGGTCTGCGGTGCGCGGATCGCCCACCGCGGATGCGTCCGACCCTGCTTGCCGCCGGAGCGGCGCACCGTTCACGGCACCGGGCCACGGCACCGGGTCACTGCTCTGGGCCATTGCCCTGCGCCACGCCTCCGGGCCCGCGCGCCGGTTCGCCGCGCCTCGCGCAGGATCTGAACCGCAAGCTCAGGCATTCGCGCAGGCGCGCCATGCCTGACAGGCGGTGCCGGGACCGGATCCGGCGCATGTCAGTTTTCTGAGATGGATCCGCCGCCCGCCCATACCTTGCGGAGCCGCGGCCGGAGCCTGCCCCAGCCGACCGGGGTCTGCCGGGATTCGTGGTGCGGTCGAAAGGACTCGAACCTTCACGGGAGTTACCCCACAGCGACCTCAACGCTGCGCGTCTACCAATTCCGCCACGACCGCACATCGGGCTTGGTGCGGCGCTTCTTAGCGAAGTGGCGGGAGGTTGTGAAGCAGATTTTTCATCGCCCGCGCATTCCGCCACCATCGGCCCGCCGGCCGCCCCCTGCAGGCGGCGCGCTGCGATTTGCTTTGAGCTTGCGGCACCGCTGGGCTAGGGAGGGTGCAGGCATCCGCGGAGCTGCGGGAAAGGGTTGCGGAGATGGTCGAATGGCGCGTCCGGGAGGGGCTGAGCGATTACGCCGCCACCCTAGCCGAAATGGAGGCGCGCGCCGCCGCGATCGCAGAGGGCCGCGCCGAAGAGGCCGTGTGGCTGGTCGAACATCCGCCGCTCTATACCGCCGGAACCTCGGCCCGCCCCGAGGATCTCACCGACCCGGGGCGCTTTCCTGTTCACCAGACCCGCCGCGGGGGGCAATACACCTATCACGGGCCCGGACAGCGGGTGGTCTACGTCATGCTGGACCTCAACCGTCGCGGACGCGACGTGCGCCGCTTCGTCTCCTTTCTCGAAGGCTGGGTGATCGACACGCTGGCCGCGTTCAACCTGCGCGGCGAGATCCGCGAAGGCCGGGTCGGCGTCTGGGTGCGCCGTCCCGACAAGGCGCCGCTGCCCGACGGCACCCCGCGCGAGGACAAGATCGCGGCCATCGGCGTCAAGATCCGCCGCTGGGTCAGCTTTCACGGCATGTCGATCAATGTCGATCCGGACCTGAACCATTTCGGCGGCATCGTGCCCTGCGGCATCCGCGGCCATGGCGTGACCAGCCTGGTCGATCTCGGACTGCCGGTGACGATGGCCGACCTAGATCTGGCGCTGCGCGCAAGCTTCGGGCGCTGCCTGTACGACACCTCCGACGCGGCCGAAATGGCCGCGGCCAGCCCGCACGCCGGCCGCTGAAACCTCGCCTCGCGTGACCTGTCCCCCGCGGCCGCCGGCGGTGCGCGGCGCGCCTGCGGCATCTTCTCGACTGTTTCGAAAGACCGATCCGCGCAAGGATGGGCCCCGCAACCGGACGGGTGCGCAAACAGGACGAAAAGGAGAAACGATGCCCCTCCCCCTTCCCGCCATCGCCGCGGCCATGTTCGCCTTCATGCTGATGCCGCTGGTCTCGGCAACGCCCGCCCGTGCCGGCGGCGACGGCGCCAAGGGCGAAAGCGTCTTCCGCAAATGCCGGGCCTGCCACATGATCAAGGCCGAGGACGGCACCATGATCGTCAAGGGCTCCGCACACGGGCCCAATCTCTTCGGCGTGATCGGGCGTGAGATCGGCAGTGTCGACGGCTATCGCTACAGCAAGGGCCTTGCCGCGCTGCGTGACAAGGACATGGTCTGGACCGAGGCCCTGCTGGCCGAATTCGTCGCCGATCCCAGCGCCTTCGTCAGCAAGTACAACGGCAAGCGGGCGATGCGCTCGAAGATGTCGCTGCGCCTGTCGCGCGGGGGCGAGGACGTCGCGGCCTATCTCGCACGGTTCGGCGCCCACCCCGAAAACTGAGCACCTCGCGCAAGCGGCCGCGTCCACACGTGGCCGGCCTGCGGCCAAATGACGCTTGATATGCGGCACCTTGGTCAAACCTGACTCGCATTTTTTTGATATGGATCAGATTGGGAGATTGCCGCAAGGCAGCCGACTCAATAGCATTCGGGACAGGGACGGGCCGCGCAACCCGCAAAAACAACCAAGGCGCGCGTCCCGCCGGCACAAGGAAGGGAGGCGTGCATGGCCGACGCTGCCGTTCATGGCCACGACGGGCACGAGGCCAAGGGGTTCTTCACCCGCTGGTTCATGTCCACCAACCACAAGGACATCGGGATCCTCTATCTGTTCACCGGCGGAACAGTCGGGCTGATCTCGGTCATCTTCACCGTCTACATGCGGATGGAACTGATGTATCCCGGCGTGCAATACATGTGCGCCGAGGGTTTGCGGCTGATACCCGACGCGGCGCGAAGCTGCACGCCGGACGGCCATATCTGGAACGTCATCATCACCGCCCACGGCATCCTGATGATGTTCTTCGTGGTGATTCCCGCATTGTTCGGGGGCTTCGGCAACTATTTCATGCCGCTGCACATCGGTGCGCCGGACATGGCCTTCCCGCGGATGAACAACCTGTCCTACTGGCTCTATGTCGCGGGCACGACGCTGGCGATCGTGTCGGTCTTCGCGCCCGGCGGCGATAATCAGGCGGGTTCGGGCATCGGCTGGGTGCTTTATCCGCCGCTGTCGGTCCATGAAGGCGGCTATTCCACCGATCTGGCCCTGTTCGCGGTACACCTGTCGGGCGCCTCGTCGATTCTCGGCGCGATCAACATGATCACGACCTTCCTCAACATGCGTGCGCCGGGCATGACCTTGCACAAGGTGCCGCTCTTTCCCTGGGCGATCTTCGTCACCGCCTGGCTGATCCTGCTGTCACTGCCGGTCCTTGCGGGCGCGATCACCATGCTGATCACCGACCGCAACTTCGGCACTACATTCTTCAATCCGAACGGCGGCGGCGATCCGGTGCTCTATCAGCACATCCTGTGGTTCTTCGGCCACCCGGAAGTCTATATCATCATCGTGCCGGGCTTCGGCATCATCAGCCATGTCATCTCCGCCTTCTCAAAAAAGCCGATCTTCGGTTATCTGCCGATGGTATACGCGATGGTGGCGATCGGGGTTCTGGGTTTCGTCGTCTGGGCGCATCACATGTACACCGTGGGCCTCAGCCTGACCCAGCAGAGCTATTTCATGCTGGCGACCATGGTCATCGCCGTGCCCACGGGCGTGAAGGTATTCAGCTGGATCGCGACGATGTGGGGCGGCTCGATCGAGTTCAAGACGCCGATGCTCTTCGCGATGGGGTTCCTGTTCCTCTTCACCGTGGGCGGCGTCACCGGCGTCGTCCTCAGCCAGGCGGCGGTCGACCGGGTCTACCAGGACACCTATTACGTCGTCGCCCATTTCCACTATGTGATGAGCCTGGGCGCGGTCTACGCGATCTTCGCCGGGGTCTATTTCTGGATCGGCAAGATGTCGGGCCGGCAATATCCCGAATGGGCCGGCAAGCTGCATTTCTGGGCGATGTTCATCGGCTCGAACCTGACCTTCTTCCCGATGCATTTCCTCGGCCGGCAGGGCATGCCGCGGCGCTACATCGACTACCCGGAGGCCTTCGCCTACTGGAACCATGTCGCCTCGATCGGTGCCTTCGTGGCCTTCGCCTCCTTCGTCTGGTTCATCGGCGTGGTGTTCTACACGCTCTTTGCCGGCCGCCGGGTGAGCGAGGCGAATTACTGGCATGAGGAATATGCCGACACGCTGGAATGGACCCTGCCCTCGCCCCCGCCCGAGCATACGTTCGAGGTATTGCCCAGGCCCGAAGACTGGGACCAGTCCATCAAGCACGGCACCGCCCATTGACATGCCCGTCCGCTGGGCACGACGGCTGGAAGGGGCCCCGGAGCGATCCGGGGCCCCTTGCCCATCCGGCCCCGGCCGACCCTATCCCCATCCGCCGCTGGCCGAGGTCGAGCTCTGGCCCAGCCGGATGCTGACCCCGCGCGGCTTCGTGACGATGGTCGCGCTCACCGCCGTTTTCGTGGCGCTTCCCCTCCTGGCGCTTCTGGGCCGCGGGGCGCTGTGGGTCGAGCTGCCCTTTGCGCTGGTTCCGGTGGTGGCGCTGTTCTGGGCGGTGCGGCGCAACAACCGCGACGGCAAGCTGATCGAGCGGCTGCGCCTGTGGCCCGAGCGGATCGAGATCGACCGGTTCGAGCCCGACGGGACCCACCGCCACTGGCACGCGGACCCCTATTGGGTGCGGCTCGGCCTGCACGCGCAAGACGGCCCGGTCGAGAATTACCTGACACTGACCGGTGCCGGGCGCTCGGTCGAGCTGGGCGCGTTTCTCAGCCCGGAAGAGCGCGAAAAGCTGCACCGCGATCTCGTTGACATGCTGGCGGGGCTTCGATGAGGATTGCGGCGGCATCCGGCGCCGCGGTCCGCGCCGCCCGTCCCGCCTGGGCGCATGTCGCTCCGTCCTGTCATGATGCCGGGGTGACACAAGAGTGCCGGGCATGCCTGCGCCCGAGACCGCAATACCAGGAGGCATCCGCCTGGCGATGAGACGATCCGCTCTTGCACTCGCGCTTGCCGCGATCCTTGCCCTCGGCGCAGACCCGGGTTTCGGCCGGAACACCGGCTTCGCCTTCACCTTCGACTGGTCCGACCTGCCGCGATGCACCAGCGGCCATCCCGGTGCGGTGCCCAGCCCCGCCTTTCGCCTGCAAGCGGTGCCGACCGCAACCCGGTTCATCCGCTTTACCCTGCACGACCGCGACGCGCCGGCCTTCCGCCACGGCGGCGGCACCGTCCCCTACCGCGGCCGGGCGGTCATCGCCGCCGGTGCCTTCAGCTATCTCCAGCCTTGCCCGCCGGACGGACCTCACCGCTACCGCTGGAAGGCGGCCGCGCTGGCTGCGGACGGCATCACCGTCCTTGCCAGAGCCAGCGCAGACAGGGTCTATCCCCCATGAAGCCGCGATTGCGCGCCGGTGGTGTCTGCGGGTTGTCGCGCGGCCGTCAGTTTGCTTCGCGCCGGTTCGCGAAGCTGACCGGTTCGGTCGCCCGCCAGTCAGGGAGCGGCCGGCCGCGTACGGACGCACAAGACGACGCGGGCGCCATCACCGCGATATGCGAAAGACAGCAGAAGGAACGCGCGGGGCTATCCAAGCCGATCCTTGACCATCGGCCCGACCTTGCCGAAGTCCATCCGTCCCGCGTGGCGCGTCTTCAACTCGGCCATGACCCGGCCCATGTCGCGGATCGAGGTCGCGCCGCACCTGGCGATCGCGTCGTCGATGGCGGCATCCACCTCCGCCTCGTCGAGCTGGCGCGGC
>JASBUM010000689.1 GCA_030147905.1 Acidimangrovimonas sp. | reverse complement strand
CGCTGGCGGGTACCGGCGGCGGGCTGGGTGCTCAGCCGTCTGGTCGCGCCGATCGCGGGCTACGGCCGCCGGGTGCGTGACAATCTGGCGCTGGTCCGCCCCGACCTGCCGCAGGCCGAGCGTCTGCGTCTCGCGCGGGCGGTGCCCGCCAATATCGGCCGCGGGCTGATCGAGCTTTATTCCGGGGCGCCCTTCCTTGAGCGGGTGCGGCGCGCGCGGATGGAAGGCACCGGCCTTGCCGCCATCGACCGCGCCCATCGCGAGGGGCGCCCGGTGGTTCTGGTGACGGGACATTTCGGCAATTACGACGCCTCGCGCGCGGCGCTGATCGCGCGCGGCTACCGGGTGGGCGGGCTTTACCGGCCGATGAACAACGGCTGGTTCAACGACCATTACGTGGCGGCAATTTCACGCATCGGGACGCCGCTGTTCCCGCGTGGCAAGCGCGGTCTCGCCGACATGGTGCGCTTCCTGCGCGAGGGCGGCATGCTGGGCATGGTGATCGACCAGCACATGGGCGACGGCGCGCCGCTGCGTTTCTTCGGGCGACGCGCGATGACGTCGCTTGCGGCCGCGCAGCTCGCGCTGAAATACGATGCGCTGCTGATCCCGATCTATGGCATCCGGGCCGAGAACGGGCTCGACTTCACCATCGTGGCCGAGGCCCCGATCACCCCCGCCGCCCCCGAGGTGATGACCCAGGCGCTCAACGACAGTCTGGAGCGGCTGGTGCGCGAACATATGGATCAATGGTTCTGGGTTCACCGCCGCTGGAAGGGCTCGCACTAGCTAGCGCGGTCTGTGCGTGGGCGTGGCCTCCGGAACGCGCACCCGGGCAAAAGCCCCGTCGAAGCCGCGGCCCGCAACGCCGATAGGGAGCCGCGGGCCCGCCCCGCGCGCCCCGGAGGACGCGCGCGATCAGCGCAGTTGCGCTGCCGCCAGGATCGGGCCGGGTCCCTTTTCCTGAACGATCACCACCACCGGCTGCTTGCCCTCGATCTTGGTCGTCATCGTCATCGGCGCGGCACCGTCCAAGTCGGCGATGGTCTGCCAAGCGGTGACGATGTTGTAATAGGTGATCGTACGCCCGGCATTCTCGCCGCGCAGGATATCCACGCTGGCCTTCGGCCGGTAGCGCACCAGCTGGATGTCGAGCTTCTTGGAAAAGGTCTTGCTCGAGGTCACATCGATCCTGAGCGTATCGCCCTTGCGCCTGAGCATCAGCGCCACGGGCGTGACCGAGTCGCGATGCTTCTGGATCAGTTCGATCACATCCATGGGCCGCGGCCCCTCGACCCTGTCCACCCCTTCGATGATCATCTGCGGTGTATAGATGGTGCGGCTGCCGGCGGCCCGGGCATAGGCCTTCTGCCGCGCGGTGAAGACGGGCGAGCCAAAGGTATCGGCCCAGCCGATGTAATCCCAGTAATCGACATGCAGTGCCAGCGGGATGACATCGGGGCGGTCGCGCAGCCGCTCGATCATCGAATCCGCCGGCGGACAGGCCGCGCAGCCCTGCGAGGTGAACAATTCCACCACCACCGACGGATGGCCCTGTTCCACCTGCGGCACCGGCGCCGCCTCGGTCTTCCCGGCCGGTACCGCACCGGCCTGCTGGGCCGACACCGCCCCGGCGAATCCAAGCCAGATACAGGCCGCGGCGCTGATGATCCGACGCATTAGGGCAACCGTCCTCCTTCAAGTCCTCACCCGTCCTATCGGACCCTTTCGGGCCGCGCCAATCAAGGTTTTGCGAGTGCAAGGCACCGATTTGACACATTTGCCGACCCCGCAATCCGCGACCCGCGAGGTGGCGCGAAACGACGCCCGCCCGCCGGCCCGGCCCGGCCCGCCAGCCGAGCCGGCACCGTGCATCTGCGGCACGCGATATCCGCCCTGCATCCTGCGCCGCGCCGGCGAGAAATATGCGGGCGATGCCTTAGGGGGCTGGATTTTCTGCATACTATTGCATACATTTGGCGCCATACCCTTGCGCCGCCTTCCCCGCTGGGGCATGACAGCGCTCGACGATCGCGAAACGATTTGCCAGGAGGTCACGATGACCGTCACCGTCGGACATGACAGCGCCAAGACCCGCCGGAGCCTGAAGGCCGGCGGC
>JASBUM010000677.1 GCA_030147905.1 Acidimangrovimonas sp. | reverse complement strand
CGATCTCATCATCGTCGCGCGGGGCGGCGGCAGCCTCGAGGATCTGTGGGGCTTCAACGAAGAGGTGGTGGTGCGCGCCGCCGCGGCCTCGGCGATCCCGTTGATTTCAGCCGTGGGGCATGAAACCGACACCACGCTGATCGACCATGCCGCCGACCGGCGCGCGCCCACGCCGACCGCCGCGGCGGAGATGGCGGTGCCGGTGCGGCGCGAGCTGATCGCGGCGATTGATGCGCATCAGGCGCGGCTTGCGCGCGGGCTCGCACAGGCGCTGGGACAGCGCGAAATACGCCTGCGTGACCTGGCGCGCGCGCTGCCGCGCCCCGAGACGCTGGTGGAGCAGGCGGGGCAGCGGCTCGACCTCTGGGGCGGGCGGCTTCCCGCGGCGCTGGGGCAGGCGACGGGACGCAAGCGCGCGCGGTTCAACGGAATCGCGGCCCATATCCGGCCGCGGCTTCTGGAGGATGTCGTGATGCGCGCCGGCGAGCGGCTGCGCAGCCGTGCCGAACGGTTGGCGCCGGCGACCGGCCGGATCGCCGTGCAGGGGCGGCGTGATTTCGACCGCATCGCCGCGCGTCTGCGGCCGCAGATACTTGGGCGTGACCTCGCCCGGCGGCGGGAGACGCTGGCCGCGCAGCTTCGTCGGATGGAGATCGCCGGCCTGACCCGGACCCGCAGCTGGCGCGAGCGGCTCGGGGCGCTGGAGCGGATGCGGGCCGGCCTTGGCTATGCCGAGACCCTGCGGCGCGGATTTGCCGTGGTGCGCGGCGACGGCGCGGTGGTGACGACCCGGGCGGCGGCGGCGGCGGCAACCGATCTGGAGATCGAGTTCAGGGACGGAAGGTTTGCGATCGGCTCGCCGGACGCGCCCGGAGCCAGCCATGATGAGGGCAGCGGCGGTGGCGGCCCGATCGGCGGCGGCGGGCAGGGCGCCGGCGACCGGGGCAAGGACTCGGCCCCGGCGGCTGGCGGGGCGCGCACGGGGGGGCGTGCGGCATCGCCGGGGCGGAAATCCGACGCAGCAGGAAAAGCAGGCGGCGAAACGGCCGATGGCGCCGGACCCGGGGACGCCGGCGCAGCCAAGGGACCGCCACGTCAGGGCAGCCTTTTCTAGGGGCGTTCCGGGTCGGCGGCCCCTGTCTTGCGCCATGTCGGGCCGCCGGTATCAGGCTGCCGGGATCAGGCCACCGGGATCAGGCCACCGGGATCGGGCCGTCGGGATCCGGGCCGAGGCCGCCCCGGCAGGCCATCAGCCCAGCCTGCGGCCGCTCTCGCTGTCGAAGGCATGCACCGTGCCGGGCTCGGGGCGCAGCCACATGACGTCGTCGAGCGCGCAATCGGCGGGCAGCGCCGCGACGAGTTCCTGTCCCTCGATCGTGCCGTGAACGAGACGCTGGGCGCCCAGTTCCTCGACATAGGCGACCTTCTGGGGCAGGGCGCCCTGCGTCTCGGCATCGGTCTGGCGCAGATCCTCGGGGCGGATGCCGATGGTCGCATGTCCGGTTCCGCGGGCCGCCTCGGGCAGCGCGATCTGCGCCGCGCCTAGCCGTGCCACCGGCCCCGCGCGTTCGGCGTCGAGCAGGTTCATCGCCGGAGAGCCGATGAAGGCGGCGACGAAGGTCGAGGCCGGGCGGCGATAGACCTCGAGCGGGGTGCCGACCTGCTCGATCCGCCCGCCGTTGAGCACGACCAGACGATGCGCGAGCGTCATCGCCTCGAGCTGGTCGTGGGTGACATAGATCGAGGTGGTGCCGAGCCGGGCCTGCAATTGCTTGATCTCGCCGCGCATCTGCACCCGCAGCTTGGCGTCGAGATTGGACAGCGGCTCGTCGAACAGGAACGCCGCCGGCTCGCGCACGATGGCGCGGCCCATGGCGACGCGCTGACGCTGGCCGCCCGACAGCGCGCGCGGCTTGCGGTCGAGATAGGGGCCGATTTCGAGGATGCCGGCGGCCTCGTCGACGCGGCGGCTGATCTCGGCCCGCGGCAGCCCGCGATTCTTGAGCCCATAGGCAAGGTTCTGGCGCACGGTCATATGCGGGTAGAGCGCGTAATTCTGGAACACCATGGCGATGTCGCGATCGGCCGGCTCCACCCGGTTGACGACGCGCTCGCCGATCTTCACCGTGCCGCTGCTGATCGTCTCGAGCCCCGCGATCATCCGCAACAGCGTGGACTTGCCGCAGCCGGAGGGGCCGACCAGCACCAGAAACTCGCCGTCCTCGATCGCGAGGTCGATCGCGTGCACCGCCTGGACGCCGCCAGCATAGGTCTTGC
>JASBUM010000657.1 GCA_030147905.1 Acidimangrovimonas sp. | reverse complement strand
CGTCATTCCGCTGCACCGCGGCATGCGGCCGGCATGGCTGATACGTCTGGGGCTTTTCATCTACGACCATCTCGGCGGGCGCCGGATCCTGCCGGGCACGCGCGGTCTCGATCTGCGGCGCGATCCGGCCGGCGCACCGCTGAAGCCCGGCTTTCGCCGCGCATTCGAATATTCCGACTGCTGGGTCGACGATGCACGACTGGTGGTCCTCAATGCCCGCGACGCGGCGGCGCGCGGCGCGACGATCATGACGCGGGCGAAGGTGGTCGCCGCCCGGCGCGAGGCGGGGTTGTGGCAGGTCACGGTCGAGCGTGGCGGCAAGCGCGAGATCCAGCGCGCGCATGCGCTCGTGAATGCCGGCGGACCCTGGGTGGGCGAGATCATCACCGAACGGCTCGGGATCGATTCACGCGAACATGTCCGGCTGGTGCGCGGCAGTCATATCGTTACCCGGCGCCTCTTCGACCACGACCGCGCCTATTTCCTGCAAGGCGCGGACGGCCGGATCATCTTCGCGATCCCGTTCGAGCGCGACTTCACCCTGATCGGGACCACGGATGCCGACCATGACGGCGACCCGCGCGATGCGCGATGCACCGAGGCGGAGCAGGACTATCTCTGCGCCTTCGCCAGCGAATATTTTCGACAGCCGGTCACCCGCGACCAGATCGTGTGGACCTATTCCGGTGTCCGGCCGCTCTATGACGACGGGGCGAAATCGGCCACCGCGGCGACGCGCGACTATGTCCTGTCGCTGGATGCGGAGAACGGCGGCGCGCCTTTGCTGAACGTCTTCGGCGGCAAGATCACCACGCATCGCCGACTGGCCGAACATGCGATGGAGAAGCTGGCGCCCTTCTTCCCCGCGGCGCGCGGCGTCTGGACGGGGGGGACACCGCTGCCGGGGGGTGATTTCCCGGTCACGGGATTCGAGGCGCTGCTGGACGAACTCGGGCGCGAATATCCCTTCCTGCAGCCGGATCACCTGCACCGTCTGGCGCGCGCCTATGGGACCGACGCGCGGGTGATGCTGGGCCGGGCGCAGCGCCATGAGGATCTGGGCCGCGCCTTCGGCGCCACCCTGACCGAGGCCGAGTTGCGCTGGCTGATCGAGCGCGAATATGCAACCACTGCGGAAGACGTCGTCTGGCGGCGCAGCAAGCTGGGGTTACGGCTCTCGGCCGAGGAGATCGCCGGGATCGACGAATGGATGCGTCAGGAGGCCGAAGCGGCATGAGCCATATCCTCGCCATCGACCAGGGCACCACCTCGAGCCGCGCGATGATCTTCGCCCCCGATCAAAGCGTGATCGTCCGGGCGCAGCAGGAATTCCCGCAGATCTTTCCGCGATCCGGCTGGGTGGAGCACGACCCCGAGGCTATCTGGTCCTCGACCGAGGCCACGATCCGGCGCGCCATCGCGGATGCGGGTCTCGGGCCGGCCGACATCGCCGCGATCGGCATCACCAACCAGCGCGAGACCACCGTGCTGTGGGATC
Organism: Acidimangrovimonas sp.; assembly: GCA_030147905.1. The sequence goes on along the minus strand of JASBUM010000657.1, from coordinate 2,543 downwards.
GCGACAGCGGCCGTCCGCTGGCCAATGCGATCGTCTGGCAGGACAGGCGCACTGCGGATCGCTGCGCCGCGCTGCGCGCCGACGGCCATGAAGAGATGATCCGCGCCCGCACGGGCCTGCTGCTCGACCCCTACTTCTCGGCCACCAAGATCGCCTGGCTGCTCGACCACGTCGAGGGCGCCCGCGCGATGGCGCGCGAGGGCCGGGTCGCCTTCGGCACGGTGGACAGCTTCCTGATCTGGCGGCTCACCGGCGGGCGCGTGCATGCGACCGACGCCACCAATGCCGCGCGGACCATGCTCTATGACATCGTCGAGGGCCGATGGGACGACGACATCCTGTCGCTGCTGGACATCCCGCGCGCGATCCTGCCCGAAGTGCGCGATTGCGCGGACGATTTCGGCACCACGGGACTTTTCGGCGGCGCGATCCCCATCCGGGGCGTGGCCGGCGACCAGCAGGCGGCGACAATGGGGCAGGCCTGTTTCAGCCCCGGCATGGTGAAATCGACCTACGGCACCGGCTGCTTCGCGCTGGTCAACACCGGAGACAGGCTGATCCGGTCGGAGAACCGCCTGCTCGGCACCATCGCCTACCGGCTGGGCGGCCGCACCGTCTATGCGCTCGAAGGGTCGATCTTCATCGCCGGCGCGGTGGTGCAGTGGCTGCGCGACGGGCTCGGGGTGATCGGCGCGGCGGCCGAGACCGGCCCGCTGGCGATGCGCGCCGATCCGCATCAGGACGTCATCATGGTGCCTGCCTTCACCGGCCTTGGCGCACCCTACTGGGACAGCGAGGCGCGCGGGGCGATCTTCGGGCTCACACGTGCGACGGGACCGGCCGAACTGGCGCGTGCGGCATTGGAAAGCGTGGGCTTCCAGACCCGCGACCTGATCGAGGCGATGGCAGCCGACATGGGTGGCGCGCCGATCCCCGCGCTGCGCGTCGACGGCGGGATGACCGCATCGGACTGGACGATGCAGTTCCTGGCCGACATCCTCGGCACCCCGGTGGACCGGCCGCGCATGGCCGAGACGACCGCGCTGGGCGCGGCGTGGCTTGCCGGGATGGCCGCCGGCGTCTGGCCGGACGCGGCCGGATTTGCAGACCTCTGGGCGCTGGATCGCCAGTTCCGCCCCGAGCGCGACGACAACTGGCGCAACGACCGCCACGCGGCCTGGCGAGATGCGGTGCGACGCACCCTGAGCCGCCCGGATCCCTGACCGGCGGAGGGGGGGCCGCCCGCCGCCCTGCGCGCGGGTCCGGCAGGAGCGCGCCTGCGGTCGGTGGCGGGTGCGCGCCCGGCCCGCACGCCGCCACCCCGCGCAGGGCGAGACCGCCCGTGGCCGAAGCCGTCAGCTGTCGGCGCGCATCACCTGGCGCTGCTGGCCGAGGCCCTCGATCCCCAGTTCCACGACATCGCCGGGCTTGAGATATTGTGGCGGCTTCATCCCCATGCCGACGCCCGGCGGCGTACCGGTGGAGATCACGTCGCCCGGCTCCAGCGTCATGAACTGGCTAAGGTAGCTGACCAGCGCGGCGACGCCGAAGATCATCGTCCTGGTTGACCCGTTCTGCCTCGTCTCGCCGTTCACGGTGAGCCACATCTTGAGGTTCTGCGGATCGTCGATCTCGTCGCGGGTCACCATCCAGGGACCGATCGGGCCGAAGGTGTCGCAGCTTTTGCCCTTGGTCCAGTTGCCGCCGCGCTCGGTCTGGAAGCTGCGTTCGGAGACATCGTTGGCCACCGCATAGCCGGCGACATGATCCATCGCCTCGGCCTCGGTGACGTATTTGGCCCGCGTCCCGATGATGACCGCCAGCTCGACCTCCCAGTCGGTCTTTTCCGATCCGCGCGGGATCAGCACCTCGTCATCGGGGCCGCAGATCGCACTGTTGGCCTTCATGAACAGGATCGGCTCCTTGGGGATCGCCATACCGGTTTCGGCGGCGTGATCGGCGAAATTGAGCCCGATGCACATGAACTTGCCGATCCGTCCGACGCAGGGGCCGATCCGCCTGCCCGCATCCACCTCCGGAAGGGTCGCCGCGTCGATCGCGCCGATCCGGGCCAGCCCCTCGGGCGAAAGCAGGTCGCCGGCTATGTCGTCGATCTTGCCGGTCAGGTCGCGCAGGACGCCCCCGGCGTCGACGATGCCGGGGCGTTCGGCCCCCACGGGCCCGTGGCGAAACAGCTTCATGGTCCTCTCCCTCTCTACTCGGCCCGCGCGGCGCGGCCGGCGCCAGACTTGAACCGCGCGCCGCCGGGCGTCAAGTGGAGCGGCGCACAGGCCCACCGCGGCCGGGGCCGATCAGCGGCCGTGCCGGATCCGGCCGATCCGGGCCATGCGCACGTGGCGCAGCGCCTCGACCACGACGGCAACCAGCAGCCCGACATTGAGCAGCCCGTTGGCCGCCGCCAGCCCGGCGCGGATGCTGGACTTCGCGCCCGCGCTCGCCTATCTCGGGCGGACCATGGTGCAAAACTCCGATCCCAATTCCAAGCTGATCGCCGAGAACCGGCGCGCGCGCTTCGATTACGC
>JASBUM010000086.1 GCA_030147905.1 Acidimangrovimonas sp. | reverse complement strand
CGGCTCGCCGTTCCACTGCCCCGGTCGCGACGGGTTCCAGCCGCATCGGGGATCCGTCCCGGGCGGTGCAGCCTTGATATCGGCCTAGCACGAAAAGCGAACATCCGCCAGCGTCGCGCGCCCGGCCGTCCGTCGCCTCCGTGCGCATTGCCGCGTCGTCAACAGCAACCCGCGGACAGTTCGCCTTGCCGATAGTGGATGCTGCGCAAATCGGGCGCCCGGGATGCGGCAGGGCGGAGCGGGGCAGGGTGGAGCGGGCCAGGTGGGGTTGCGCACAATGATCGCTGGCGGATCCTTGTCTCCCCTCGCGCCTTGCTCTCGTGCCGGCGCGGGCCATTGCGGCGACCGGGACGGGCCAGCGGTCGCGAGACGCGAGGCGGCCGCTGAAGAAGGGCGCGAATCTGCCGAAAAACGACGCCGGGTCAGGGCTTTGCGACACCATTTTCAGGCATGCGCGGGCGGCATGGAAGGCATGCAATTTTGCCAGCTTGTCGGACTTCGCGGCCTTGCCTAATTGCCGCCCATCACCACCATGCGGGCGCCCCGGAAAGGCCCCTGTCAACCAGTTGAAAGGATCGGCCATGGCCGCCATTTCGTCGAACCGTCCGGCGCCCTTCGGTGCCATCGCCGTCTATCGTGTCGCATCCGCGTTCGTCGCCGCCGGCCAGCGCCTCGTGGCGTGGAACAACGCGCGCACCGCCCGCAACGCGCTGTCGAAGCTCAGCGATCGCGAGCTTGCCGATATCGGCCTGAGCCGCGCGGATCTCGACAATTTCGTCTCCCGGCGGGTCTGAACGGCGGTCCGGGCCGGGGCGGTCCGGCGCTGCCTTTCTGCGCGCCCCGTTCCGGCCTGCCGCTCACGACGCCAGTCGCTTGCGCGCCCGCGCGACCGTGTCCGAGATCAGCCGCGCCGCCGGCACGATCTGGCCGGCCAGCGCGCGGGTCAGCGGGTCGGCCCGCATCATCATCGCGCCGACCCGGTCGAGCGGCCCACCCCGTGCGAGCCGGTCGACCCGTGCCTGATAGGTGGGTGCGCCGACCTGCCACAGGATCAACGCCTTCAGAAGTGACAGCGCAAGGACCAGGGCCAGAAGCGAGCGCACCACCCGTGTTGCCGCCTCGCGCCGGAAAGGCGGTTCGGCAGGCAGGGAGCGGCGCCCGCCGGTCCGGTCGTGCCCTCGCGCGATCCGTTCCGCCCGTCCGTGAAAGTCCTGCAAGTTGCGATCGGCCATCGCACTCTCCTTTGCGATGGCAGACAGGATAACATTGCGTTGCGGTCGAAATATGGCGGTTTTGCCGAAAATCCGCCTGATCCGCAGCGCGGGGCCGACATGCCTGTGCCGCCCGGCCCGCGCTCGGACCCGCCGCTGGCGCTGTCGCCGCCGCGCGCGGGGGCGTCGTCCGCGACCGATCCCCGACAGGGGCGCGCCTCAGCGGCTGGCCGGGTCGCGCTTCAGGACCAGCGTGCTCCATTCGCCGATGTCCTCGCGCTTGTGCAGCGAAAAGCCCTCGGCGGCATAGGCGGCGGCGACCTCGTCGGCCTGGGCGACGAGCAGCCCCGACAGGATCGCAAGCCCCCCCGGCGCGACATGTGCCGCCATCGGCGCGGCCAGCGCGATCAGCGGGCCCTTGAGGATATTGGCAAAGACCAGATCGAAGGGCGCCGCGGCGGCCAGGCGCGGATGTTCGAAGCCTGCCGCCTCGATGCATTCGACGCGCCCCTCCAGCCCGTTGACGGCGACGTTGGTGGCCGCGACTTCGACTGCGACACCGTCGATGTCAGAGGCGAGCACGGTCTCGGGCCAGACCGAGGCGGCGGCCATCGCCAGAACCGCCGTGCCGCAGCCGATATCGGCGACGCGGCGGGCGCGGAAGCCCTGATCGAGAAGCCTGTCGAGCGCACGCAGGCATCCCAGCGTGGTACCGTGGTGGCCGGTGCCGAAGGCCATCGACGCCTCGATCAGCAGGGCGATGCGTCCGGCCGGCACGCGTTCGGCGTCATGGCTGCCATAGACGAAGAAGCGTCCAGCCTCGACCGGGGACAATTCGCGCCGCACCTTCGCCACCCAGTCGATCTCGGGCACTTCCGAAAGCGTGAAGGGGCGCGCCCCGTGGGCCGCCGCCAGAAGGGCGAGCGCGATCGTGTCGGGCTTGTCGGTGAAATAGGCGCCCACCTCCCAGCGCCCCGATCCGTCCTCGATCTCGAAGATGCCGACGCCGACGGGGTCAGGCTCCAGCGTCTCGATCGCCTCGGCCAGCGCCCGGGCGGGCGCTTCGGCGTCGAGCGTCGTGAGGGCGGAATAGGTCGGCATGAACGGCCTCTCGCTGAACGGGGGCGGGCCGGTCCGGCCGGCCGGGGGTTGGGCCCTTCTCTAGCGGCATGGCACCCGCGGCGCCAGTGGCTTTGCGCCGCCTCTCAGCCTGCGGGGGCCGGGGCGCGGGCGAGACGGCTCAGGATCGTTTCGTTGCCCTTCTCCGGATGGCGCGGCACCAGAAGCGCCAGCAGCAGCGAAATGCCCGCGATCCCCGCGGCGATGACGAAGACCGCACCCGGCGAGATCATCCAGACATAGCCCAGCGTCACCGGCAGGAAGACCGCGGCGATATGATTGATGGTGAAGGAAACCGCCGCGGTGGGGGCCATGTCCTCGGGGTCGGCGATCTTCTGGAAATAGGTCTTGAGCGCGAAGGCCAGCGCGAAGAACAGCTGATCGACGACATAGAGCCCGGCCGCCACCACCACGCCCCAATGGTAATAGAAGACCCCGCCATAGGCGAGAAACACCGCCACGAGCCCCAGATATTCGAACCGCAGCACCCGTGCCTCGCCGAACCGTGCGAGCGCGCGGCCCATCACCGGCGCCAGCGCCATGTTGGCAAGGTAGTTGACGAGAAACAGCGCGGTGATCTGATCGACCCGGAAGCCGAAGGTCTCGACCATCATGAAGGCGGCGAAGACCACGAAGATCTGGCGCCGCGCGCCGGCCATGAACTGCAGCGCATAATAGAGCCAGTAGCGCCGGCGCAGGACGAAACGCTTGCGCTGCGGGTTGGGGCTTTCGATCCGCGGAAAGGCGATCAGGCAGTAGACGGCGATCGCCACGGTCGTGCTTCCCGCGGCGAGATAGACGAAGGCGAAGTCCAGATGCAGGCTCTTCCATGTCAGCACCAGCAGCGCATAGGCCGCCAGCGCCGCACCCGAACCCACCGTCACGATCCGGCCCAGCGTCCGAGGCGCGTGCGCGCGGTCGATCCACTGAAGCTGAAGGGATTGGTTGACGGTTTCGAAATAGTGAAATCCGACCGACGACGCGAGGGTGATGAAGACCAGCCCGCCGAAGCTGGGAAAGAAGGCGGTCGCCGCGACGCTGGTCCCCAGCAGGATCAACGACATGACCGCCAGCGTCTGTTCGCGCATCAGAAGCAGGACGGCGATGACGCCGATGGCGAGAAAGCCCGGGATCTCGCGCACCGATTGCAGCCATCCGATGTCGACGCCGTTGAAGCCCGCGACATCCACCGCGAAATTGTTCAGCAGGGCCGTCCAGGTGGCGAAGGCAATCGGTTGGGCCGCCGCCATCAGCATCAAAAGCGCCACCGGGCGGCGCCAGGGCGGCAATGTCTCGGCCTCGGCGAGGCTCAGGGTGGTGTGTCGGTGCAGCATGGCCGCGGATTAAGCCCTTTTGACGGGGGAGGCGAGTGGAAAGTGTCGCGCCCGGTCGGGATCCGCGCGGAATATGCACCCGCCGGCGGCGATGCCCGTGACGGCCGGCGATCACTGGATGTCGAGGCGGGTGCTGTAGATTTTCTTGCTTCGCGGCGGATTATTCCGGTGCCGCGCGCGTCAATGTTGACGATGCCCCGCGACGCCGCCCGTGAAGTGCCGCCCGCGAAGTCGCAAGCGGGCATCGATCGAAGACCACCCATGTCGTGTCGCAAACGGCATGCGTCAACCGGCAAACCCCGCCGGCGCAAACCCCACCGGCCCCGAGGGCCGCAACACCGACAGGAGTACCCGAATGAACACCCGAATCCCGCTTGTCGCAGCACTCGCCCTTTCGCTGGCCAGTATCTTGCCCGCCGCGCTTGTCGCCGCGCCGGCAAAGGTCGGCGAAACCGCCAAGGGCAAGGTCCTGACTACCGATTCCGGCATGACGCTTTACACCTTCGACAAGGACAAGGCCGACATGTCCGCCTGCAATGGCCCCTGCGCGACGGCCTGGCCGCCGCTTCTGGCTGCCGCCGACGCCAAGCCCGAGGGCGAGTGGACCCTCGTCAAGCGCGCAGACGGCAAGGAGCAGTGGACCTACAAGGGCCATCCGCTCTACACTTGGCAGGGCGACACGAAGGCCGGCGACATCTCCGGCGATGGCGTCAAGGGGGTCTGGCATCTCGCGCGCCCCTAGGCGTGGCACGCGCGTGCATGCGGGGCGGCATGGAAGTCCTGGACGAGATCGAGGCGGCGATTCCCGCATTGCGGCGCTATGCTTATGCGCTGGTGCGCGATCGCGACGCCGCCGACGATCTCGTGCAGGACTGCCTCGAACGCGCGCTTGCCCGGCGCCGGCAATGGCGCCGCGACGGCTCGGTGCGGGCCTGGATGTTCGGCATCCTCCTCAACCGACACCGCGATCTGCTGCGCCGCCGCGCGGCGCAGCTGGTGGCCGTCGCGCAATTCGTGCCCGAACGGGCACAGCCGCCGGCGCATGACGGCCACCTCGCCCTGCGGGAGGTCCATGCCGCGATCGGCCTGCTGCCCCCAGAACAGCGTGCGGCGCTTCTGCTCGTCGCGCTGGAAGGCTTCGGCTTCGACGAGGCTGCACGGATCCTCGATATTCCGCGTGGCACGCTGATGTCGCGGATCGCGCGTGCGCGCGCCAGCCTGCGCGCAGCGACCGGACGCGATGCGCCGCCGCAGAAGGTGACACGATAGATGACCGATTCCCGTGACGCGATCCCCGAACACAGCCTGCTCGAATGGCATGCGGGTGCCCCCGAGGCGCGGGCGGAACTCGCCGCGCGGATCGCCGCCGATGAAGACGCCCGTGCTCTGCTGACCGAGTGGCGCCGCCAGGATGAGGCGATCGTGGCGCTCTACAAGCCGCGTGGAACCGATCCGCTTCCCGACCAACTCGTGCAGCGGCTCGAAGAGGCCCGCAGCCAGGCGGCGACATTTCCCCGCCGCCGGGCGGCCGGCCTTCACAGGCTGGTCGCGGCACTTGCGTTGATGGCCTTGGGCGCCGGGCTGGGCTGGGCCGCGCATGGCGTTCTGGTGCCGCCGCCGGGGCCGGGTGCCGCTAGGCTCGCGGTGGATGCAGCCCGCGCCTATGTGACCTACGCCCCCGAGGCGATACACCCCGTCGAGGTTTCCGCGGGCCAGGCCTCGCATCTGATGCGCTGGATCTCCAAGCGTCTTGGCCATCCGATTGCCGCCCCGGACTTCGCCCGCGCCGGCTTTCGCCTGATGGGGGGGCGCATCGTGCCGTCGCCGTCGGGGCCGGCGGCACTGTTCATGTACGACGATGCGACCGGCCGGCGCCTGACGCTCTATGTCGCGCCCCGCGGGGTATCCCGCCAGACCGGCTTTCGCTTCTTCAGCGCCGACGGCGCCCGGGGGTTCTGGTGGCTCGACCGTGATCTCAGCTACGCCGTTACCGGCACCCTTCCTCGTGAGGTGCTGCGCCGCATCGCGGTCATGGCCTACGATCAGCTGCTGTGACACCGGGCCGGGCGCGACCGACCCGACGGGGCCGCCGCCTCCATCTTTCGTTGACAAATATCCTCGGGGGGGGCGGGGGGCAGAAAGCCCCCCGGGCGGCGCGGCTCCGCTGGCCACCTGCCCACTGGCGCGGAGACGCCCGCCGCGGCGGACCCCGAAGATCGCCTGTGCCGGCTTGACCGCAGCCCGAGCCTCGCGCGCGCGGCCCTCACATGCATGGCCCTCACATGAAGCTCTGGGGGTCGATATCCACGGTGACGCGCAGGTTTGCAGGCGGCCGGCAGGGCGCCAGCCATCGCGTCAGCGTCTCCTGCAGGCGGGGAGTGCGCGGAGCGCGCACCAGCATGCGCGCCCGATGCCGGCCGCGGATCCGGGCGATGGGGGCAGGGGCGGGGCCGAACAGTTCGGCGCCGATGGCATGCAGCGGCCCGGCCTGCCGTGCCAGCCGGTTGCCGAAGTCCATGAGCGCCGTCTGATCGGGCGACGAGAGGATGATTGCCGCCATGCGCCAGAAGGGCGGCATGCCCGCGCGTTGCCTCTCGGCGGCCTCGGCACGCCAGAACGCCTCCTCCTCGCCGCTCAGGATGGCGCGGATCACCGGATGTTCGGGCTGCCAGCTCTGCAACAGCGCAAGTCCCGACCGGCCGTCACGGCCGGCGCGGCCCGCCACCTGCCGCATCAGCTGGAAACTTCGCTCGGCCGCGCGCAGGTCGCTGCCCTGAAGGCCAAGATCGGCATCGATCACCCCCACCAGCGTGAGATGGGGGAAATTGTGTCCCTTGGCGACGAGCTGCGTGCCGATGACGATATCGGCACCGCCCGCCGCGATCACCCCGATCTGCGCCTTGAGTGCGCGCGCCGAGGCAAAGAGATCCGACGACAGCACCGCAAGGCGCGCCCCGGGGAAGCGCGCGGCGACATCCTCGGCCAGGCGCTCCACCCCCGGGCCGATCGGGGCCAGCCGGCCCTCGACGCCACAGACCGGACAGTGCGTGGGCACGGGTGCCGACGCCCCGCATTGATGGCACACGAGCCGCCCGTGATAGCGGTGCTCGACCATGCGCGCGTCGCAATGACTGCATCCGATCTGGTGGCCGCAGGCGCGGCAAAGCGTGACCGGCGCGTAGCCGCGGCGATTGAGAAACAGCAGGCTCTGCTCGCCGGCCTCGAGGCGCTCGGCCACCGCCCCGGCCAGCGTCGGTGAAATCCAGCTTTCGCGTGGCATCGTCTCGGCGCGCATGTCGATCGTCTCCATGCGCGGCAGTTCCGCCCGCCCGAAGCGCCGTGGCAGGTCCAGCCGGCGATATTTGCCGATATCGGCATTGACCCAGCTTTCGAGGCTGGGCGTGGCCGAGGCCAGC